>CACBBE010000018.1 GCA_902537395.1 uncultured Synechococcaceae cyanobacterium | reverse complement strand
TTCCTTCATATTTTTAAAGCGGTGATGTTTCAATAAAAGAAGGATCAACACTCACTGTTTGGGTTCCAATAGGAGCAATTAATAACTCAGATGATCTTAATTTAGAAATTAATCTTGTTGATGTTACTCGTGTAGAACCGATTAATTCACCAATCCTTTCATGAGTTAACCTAAAAGGTAATTCACACCATTGACCACATCTTCTACCTAGACGATTTACTAGTATTGAAAACAACGCTTGTAATCGCTGTTCTGCATTTCCTAGGTGCCTAATTCTAAGGAGTTGCAAAGTCCATTCATTAACTGCATCGAAACCAATACTCTCATCAATATTCACATTGCTGTGAAATGACAAATCTGTGAGTGCTTCAACACAGACACCTTCGCTACATAATAGATCTGTTCTTAATTGATCTCCCGATTGTAAAAATGCAAGTGTCATTCCTTCAGTTTCTTCACAAGGGCAATAAACTCTAGCAATTCCACTTTCAACTTCTAGGCATGTTCCTTTTGGTCTTGACGATGGATCTATTAATACGGATTGTCCAGTAATTATCCTTACTGATTTTGACGGAGATTCTCCATAGCTATGGAAATTCATTAATTGAAATATGATAATGAGAATTATTTTCAATTATGCACTATTAAATTACTTATTGCAATAGATTCTCATTATCATCTCATTTCTGAAGTTTTTCTTTACATAACATTTTAGGAATATAATTTAGATAGAGTTGCTAATTATTTTATTTTTAGATGAGCGTAAATAGAGTTTGTTTTAATTGTGGAAGTTCTTCATTCGTCTCAGACCGATCTTTAGGAGGTAAGATAGTATGTTCAAAATGTGGATCTTCTTCATTTAAAAATAAATCCTCTTCATTTTTAAAAAGTAAAAAATTAGTATTTCTTGCTATTGCGATAGCTATTTTTATAATTGTTATTTAGATAATCTGTTTATATTCCAAAGTCCATTATTATTAGTTAACTCTACTTGAATACCAAATAACTTATAAAAATTTTCACTATTCATAACCTTATTTTGAACTCCATCAGCGATTATTTTGCCATCTTTTAGCATTATGACCCGGTCATAAATTTTTGTAATCGTTGAAATATCATGAGTGACGCATAAAATTTTCGTATTTAATTTTGATAATTCATTAACCTTATCAATTACAAAAAACTTTGATTTATAATCTAAATTTGCAATTGGTTCATCTAGGATTAAGATTTCCGGTTTTTTGATTAATGCCCTTGCAATGAGAGAAATTTGTTTTTCTCCATCTGATAAATATGAAAAATTCTTTTTAGATAAATTAGAAATATTCATTTTCTTCATGATTTTTTCAACCTTATAAGAATCTCTTTCAGATTTATTTTGTACGTAACAATATCTTCCATATAGTCCACTTAAAATTAAATCAAAAACTTGTAAATTTGGATTTATTCTATTTTTTATATCATTATTTACGGTACTTATTTTATTTCTTAGTTCCATTAAATTTATAAGTTCTTTTTCAAATATCTTCAGTTTCGATTCATTAGCTACTACTGGGTATATGTTTCTATTAATTATTTCAATTAAGGATGATTTACCTGAACCATTTGGTCCAATTAGGATTACATTTTCTGAATATGATATCTTTAAATTTAAATCTTTAATTACTCTAAAGCCATTTTTAAAACAATTTATATTTTTTGCGTCAAACCAAAATTTATTGAACACTATAACTTATTACTCCAAAATATAATCAATTGAATCGAGCTTAATATAAATATAAAGAGATAAAGCCAATTCAACCATGAAGGTCTATCTACGTTCTTCATAATTATATTATTAACATAAAAAATATAAGCGGAGCAGCAAATCTTACAAATGTTTTTCTAATAATATCTATATTATTTGCAATTTCTAACTTCTTTATCTCAGGAGGATATTTCAATATAACTTTGTCATATACATCAAGATTTTGGGTTTTGTTAATATATTTCCATGGTTCATCTTTATCTTCAGACTTCTTGTACCACTTCCAAAAATAATTTATTATCCTATCTTCTCCCAATAATTTTATTTCATCCTTACTTATAAATCCCATATCGTGATTATATGTTTGTGTTTTTAAAATCATATAATCCTCATCGAATATCTTATAAAAAATCTTTCTTTGAGTCTCTTTAAATAATAAGAGATTATTAATCAGTTTATTTTGTAGAAATTTCCTATAGTGTCTCACTATGACTCTTGCTTTGTTTTTTCCTAGAGGAATATGATCTAAAACTTGTAAATATCTTGATGAGGAAGGATCGCCTTTGTAAATTAATATCCTTCCTGGAGGTATGTATTTAATCCGAATAAATTCTTTTGTAGGGTCATTCTTGTAATAATAAATACTTTCAATGTATTTGGGATTAATATTAATTTTCTGGTTAAAACTAACTAATACGTTTTTATTCACATCTTTATCTGGTATTGTATCGCCATGAACCCAAAAAATATGAAGGATATCTAGGTGATTTTCAATAATCCTTGACCAATCACATTTGAAGTCGACTAATACCTCCTCAAAGACATAATCCTTATGTGAAAAACCATTTTTATATAATTCGTAGTTACTTATAGGTGTTTCTTCACTTATATTATTTAAATCAGTCTCAGATCTTTTAGAAAAATGTACAAAAATATAACCATTTTTTTCTGAAGTTTTGTATTGAGATAAATGAATTCTTTTGGCGTAGTTATCGTAGTTATTATCAACTATATGACGACATGTTATTCTGTCGAGATTTTGACAACTTCCTCCAGATGAAAACTTAGCTCCATGATATGGACAGGTTATTACTCCATCTGATAATGTTCCTCCAAAAAAGGAGGCCCCTCTATGTGGACAAATATTTTTAATGCACCTAACATTTTTATTTTCATCTCTATAAAGAACAAGAGGCTCATCATAGAGTGAAAAATAATATAGCTTATTTTTTTTTAGTTCTTTTGAGGGACAAATTGCATACCAACCAAATAAACCTATATTTAAATCTTTTTGATTTTCTCTAATATCAAACGAGTCAATTTTTACTACCGTTCCTTTTTTAAATGGCTTAAGAACAGTATTAAAGTCTTTTGATTTAAAAAAATTAATTTGTCTGTTTTCCATAAATTAATTTCTTTTTTTTAAATGACTGTTTATCTTTCGGAACTATAACCCAAGTAAATAATCAATTTCTTATAAAAAGAAAATTCTCTATTATTTGTAGCAATAATTATATAGTTATCGAAAAATATTAAGTCTCTATCGTATCTATGTATCTATATTTCATGTTTTTTGTATCTTTTGTGATTCTTTCAAATTTTTTATGTAATCAATAGCATCATCAATATTTTTGTGAAAATTACATTGACCCAAATAACAACCTATAAATCTTAAAAATTTTCTCTTGCCACCACTAATTTCATATCTATGTATTGTTCCGCCATCTATAGGAGCATAAATAAGTTCTGGTAGTGCCATATAATTTTTGTATTTAATACTTTATTAAACACTAATTCATGTTTAAATACATTTCCATAGCTCAGTCCATATATTTAATAATTAATTTACTTATTTTAGGATAATTATTTATTGAATACCCATTAATTATTTGGTATCTATTAAGTATTGATATAGATTTTTTTTATGCCAAAAGCATTTAGGCGTTTTTTAAAAAAATTACCAAAAAAAATTCAAACTATAAAATACTCATTTAGAGAGTTTTTATCATCCAAAATATGAAATAGCTGTAGTGGTTAATAAATTTTTAATAAAACATAGTCGGTAGAATTAAATTTTAAACTATATTAAATTTGCGATTTTTTGAAATATTATGATCAAAAGTGTTTTTGCGATATTAACTTTAACTTTGCTTTTTCTATTTAGTAGTCCAGTTTACTCATTAGATACTTCTTCTAAAACTCTTGAAAAGTATACTAAAAAGATTTCTAACAAATTCACTAAAACTTACTGCAATACTACCAAATTCGGTATTTCTTATGAAGGAGCTTTGACTTTTGCTATTGGAGAGACTAATAAGGAATTTAAAAATAATAAACTCAACAAGTTGATAGATTATTCTTTTCTAAAAAATTCAATAGTTTATAATTTAGAAAATAGTTGCCAGGTTTATGATTTTGAAATTAGTAATTTAGAAAATTTAAAATTTAACTAGAAAAGTGTAAATTGTTAAAGTATTATTTTTTACCTATCCAATCATTGGGTTTCTCCATCATCCATTCAAAAACCCCCTTAGCATCAAGGTTTTTAGATGCATAAACAAACAAAATTGGAAATATCAATATTACTGATCCAATAACTGCTATCTCTATTTTACCGATCCCCATCTCAGTTACTGTTAAGGCAAAATAATTAATCATTATTTTTATTAACTTAAAATTTATCTCTACATAATTTAAAAAAAATTTTTAGTTCTTTCACTTTTTTATAAAAAATCTTAATTGTTTATAGTTAAAAATTTTTGTATAAGTACCTATTTTATTCGTGCAGACTTTTTAATAATTTTAATAATATGCTTAAATATGATGGTTATGGATCATGAAATTATTATTTTCACACCTATTTTTGCAGTATTTATTAGAATTACACTCTTTACAATTTTTAAAAAAAGAAAGAGATCACCTAAAAGTATTTATAAATTAATAGATGATTTGGAAAAAAAAATAAATATATTAATTTCTTTTGTAAGAAAAAAAATTAATCAAATTCTATTCCAACTTCTTCTTTTAAATTTCTTTCCAAATCTGGAAGATGAGGTTCAACCCAATGATCTTTGTTGTCAATTCCGGCTGCATTTACATAATTCATAATATGTTGATCCACTTGCTTGTAAAGATCGTGTAAATTTAAATCCATACGAATATCATGTGCAATTTCAGAGACTTGTTTTTCTGTTAGACAATGATCTGGATGAAGTAAATCACAACATGGGATTCTCTTCTCGATCAATTCATTTAGATTGATTTTTATTTCGTAATCTTGATGGACAGTCATTTAATTTATTACTTTATTATTATTATTCTAATTATGTTTAAGGTTTTGTATATCTTTAGTCAAGAAACAAAGTTCTTTAAAGCAGATACAGTAATTTTAAATAAATAGATCTTCCAAATCTTTATACAAATCATCTTTCTCTTTATGGTTTTCCAGATGGTCTTGGTGATCTAGTGAGAGTTCTTTTTTTGAGGTGTAGAAAAGATATCCAAGGGCTCCTAAAAGTAAGGTTGTTGGTAAAATCATTAGCATTTAATTGACTTATAATGAATATAGTGCAACACTTATAACAGTCAAGTGCTGAACTTTAATTAATTTTTAAATGCCTACCAAGAAAAAAAGAGTTGGTTTTATTCCTAGAGAAGATGTTATGAGAATAATTGATAAGTTGAGCATAGAGAATAATTTAAGTAACTCAAAAATAGTAAGTATTTTGGTAGAAGAAGCACTTTCTATAAGAGGTATATTTAATAAAAAAAATGGCAAAGCAACTCATTTAAATGGGCAAAATGAAAATATTTCACAAAACTTATTTGATAATTCTGTTGACTTTTTAGATAAACCGAAATTCTCAATTGATAATAACTTAGGGAATCATTCTATACCTAGTAAATCAACCCATTTAAATGATGAGAATCAGGAGGCTTTTGACTTGCAAACTTATAAAAATTTTTTATCATTTCTAAAATTTCAGGAAATGATGGATAAATATAACACTTAATAAAGTGTTTATTAGTGTTGCTAAGTAGTACACTGTACGTTAAATTTAATTTGTATTTATAGGAGATTCGTATATATAAGTTATTTTTCTCCATTTCAAAAACCTAAATTCAATTAATCTATAAAATATTTATTCCTATGAATTCATCTCTTCCAGTCCTATCGGTAAACCTACTCCCTCCAGACAAGTTATATTGTAATTTTAGTTATTGGAGTTCATTGTTCTCTCAGGATATGCAAATTTTATGGGATAGAGCACATGGAGTACCTTTAAAAAAAATGCCCAAAGGAGTTTCTGATATGATTTTTCCGTATTTATTGCTTGCACTCTCAGACTATAAGACTTCGCAAATTAATAAAATGAATGGAATAGGATTAGACAATCTATTAAGCCTTTGGTTTGATAAGTACTTATTAAATAAAAATGGTTACTTCGAGCTAATTAAAAAATAATATTTAAAATTAGCTATTAATATCAAATTTGATTGGTATAAAAATTTATTACGTTTAAAAATTTTTAAAGTGATTCTTTCCTGATTGGCACATCAATAGTATTGCTATAAATATATTAAAAGGTTTGATGATGAATTCTTTAAATTTCTTTTTAGCAAATATTTGTATTGTCGTTTTGATAATGCAAATTAGGAGAGATATAAAATTAAGAAAAGCAAGATAAATGAAATTTAATTCAAAAACCCTTAGCTTGATATTAAATCTGTTATTTTGCTTTTTTATATTTATTATTTAATTTTTTTGTCTTTATTAATTAATTTTCAAAAAAATCAAAATTTAATTTTAGAAATTGGTTGACTTTTATTGTTAATGCGATGATAATGGCAAAAATAATTTTTTAATTGTGAATCTTCTTTTAAATACTTTTGATGATTTTGTTGACGATCTACTTTCATCCGATATTAATTTGTTGAAAGCGGAACTTGATGTTCTGCTTATGCAGCATTTATTTAATTCAACAGATTTGAAGTGTATTAATAAAACTGAAATTGAAGATAACGAATCATTAGCTGCTTAATTTTTTATGAAATTTTTTTATGAAAAGTTTTGGGTTCCAGTTTTGGGTTATATTTTATCAAAATTTGTTTTTTTAATTGAAGGTAAAAAGCAAGATTCTAAAAATAAAAAAAAATAGATTTATTACTTTTGTCTTTATAAAGTATTTTTAATTACATAATTTAATTCAATATATTTTGATAACAACAAAAGTTGTGCTTTAAATCTACGAATTTATGCATGGTTGAAATATACATAATTGCTTTTTAGCAAATTAAAATGAAAAAAAATAATATGTTGAAACCATATACAGTGCATTACCGTGATTTTCAAAATATTAGATTAGAAAACTGTTTTTATGCTTTTGACGCTTACGAAGCCAGAACACTAGCAATGGAATTTAATAAGTATATAAATGAGCATCCAAACAGTATAGACCTTATAAGATGCGAAAAATGAAAACTTATTTTTATTAATTTAAAATAATATCTATTAAACACTCAAGAATTTATCAATAACTGCTTGACTCAACTCACTAGTATTTCCGCTAGCAACAATACCTCCGCGTTGCATCGCATAATATCTATTGGCTTGTCTTACAAAATGCAAATGTTGTTCAACTAATAAAACACCAATTCCTGTATCTCTAATTATTTGGTTAATTGCATTTTCAATGTCTAAAACTATATTTGGCTGAATACCTTCCGTTGGTTCGTCAAGCAATAGAAGTTGAGGTTTGCCTAGAAGTGCTCTTGCAATAGCTAATTGCTGTTGTTGTCCTCCACTAAGATCTCCACCTTTCCTTTGAAGAAAATCTTTCAGGATTGGGAAGAGATCGTAGATAAATGGATCTATTTTCTTGTTCTTAGATAATCCACCTGGTAGAGACTCCATCCCTAACATAAGATTCTCTTCAACTGATAGGTATGGAATAATTTCTCTCCCTTGAGGAACGTAAGCCATTCCTTTCCTAGCCCTTTGATGCGGTGCTTTTCTGTTGATATTTTCACCAATCAAATAAATATCTCCTTTTTTTTGTTTTAACAAACCAATTAGTGATTTCAATAAAGTTGTTTTGCCAACTCCATTTCTTCCAATCAAACAAACCATTTCTCCTGATTTAACATTTAAATCTACATCTCTAAGAATATGACTCTCGCCATAATAAGTATTTAATGATTTTATTTCTAGTAAATTTTCCATAACTAGTCCTCAGGTCTTCCTAAATAAACATCAATAACTTTTTTGTCTTTTTGTATTGTTTCCATTGTTCCTTCACATAATACTGTGCCCTGATTTAATACTGAAACATTACTATCAAGTCTTCTTATAAATTCCATATCGTGATCTATTACCACTACTGTATTTTCGCCTGATAAAGATTTTAATAAATCAGCTGTAAGGTCTGTCTCTTCATCAGTTAAACCGGCAACAGGTTCATCAACTAACATTAAATCTGGCTTCTGTCCTACTAACATGGCTATCTCGAGCCATTGTTTTTGGCCATGAGATAAAGATCCAGCTTTAGAATCAACTTTTTGAGCTAAATTAACAATCTTCATAAGACGATCAATCTCATTAAGTTGCTCATCCTTTATACTTTTATTTATAAGGTTTAAGGGACTTTTAGGAGTTGTCACAGATATTTCAAGATTTTCTTTAACTGTTAGATTTTCAAAGATTCTTGGACTTTGGAACTTTCTTCCAACTCCAAGTCTGGCTATTTTATGTTCCTTTCTACCTACTAAAGATTTCCCTTTAAAAATTACTTCACCTTTTGTTGGCTTAACCTTTCCAGTTATTACATCAAGAAATGTTGTTTTGCCTGCGCCATTGGGTCCTATTACAGCTCTTAATTCGCCTTTCTTCAAGTTTAAATTAAGTTTGTTGAGAGCTAAAAAACCCTCGAAACTAACTGTAATATCTATTAAATTTAGAAGATCTTTATTATTCATTATTCTCCTCTTTATTGTTAACTTCTAAGCTTGGGTAGGTTTCAATCTTTCTTTTCAAACCAAATCTTTGAAGAAGATTCCTAGGACCATCTCCTTGAATCCATCCTAAAACTCCTTCTGGCAGAGCTGTTACAACTAAGATAAATAACCCTCCTTGAATAAACATCCAGCTAGCAGGTAAAGCTTCACTTACTAGACTTTTTGCATAGTTGATGAAAACTGCTCCTAGTATTGCTCCCAATAAAGTTCCTCTTCCTCCAACAGCAACCCATATAACCATTTCTATAGAAAAGGGAACCGTCATAAATTGAGGGGATACTATTCCAGATTGAACGGTATATAAAGCTCCCGAAATTCCTGCGAGACTTCCAGCAATAGAAAATATTATCGTCTTAAATATAACTGGGTTGTATCCTGTAAACCTAACTCTTGGTTCATCATCTCGTATTCCTATAAGGATATTTCCAAATCTTCCTTTAACTACCCACTTTGCAAAAAACCATGCTGCTATTACTAGTATGGCGGTTATCCAAAAGAATATTCTTTGCATGGACTCAGACCCTACCATCTGACCAAATAGTTGTGTTACATCTGTTTTTAATCCATTTGTTCCATTTATAAGTTTTTGTTGTCCATTAAAGAAGTTAAAGAATACAAGAAGGGAAGCTTGAGTAAGTATAGAAAAATAAACCCCTTTGATTCTATTCCTGAAAACAAGAAATCCAATTAAACCTGCAACTAATGCTGGAATTATCCAGATAGCTAAGAAGGTAAAAACAGGCGATCTAAAAGGTTCCCAGAAAAAAGGTAATTTTTCAACACCATATAAAGCAAAAAATTCAGGAATATTATTTGGAAATTCAGAGGAGCTGGTTATTTGTAAATGCATTGCTGCACAATATCCACCTAGTGCAAAAAATATACCTTGTCCAAGACTTAGTAAACCTGTATATCCCCAGATAAGATCAACACCAAGTGCAACTATGGATAAGGACAAGTATCTTCCTAAGAGGTTTAGTCTAAATACAGGTAGAAGAGTCGGTGCTGCAATAATTAAGGCTATTAATATTATCCAAAATGATAATACTATTTTTTTATCAAATTTAATTTTACTTAAGGACATTAGTTTTCAACCATCCTTCCTTTTTGAGGAAATAATCCTGTAGGTTTAAATTGTAAGAATATAACAATAAGTGCAAATATCATTACTCTTGCCATACTTGTGGTCGCAAAAAAGTTGATTGTGTTTGATAAAGGTAAAGGCATATCTGGCCATATTGATAAGAGCCTGCCAGCTCCAATTAAATCTGTCATTATTCCTATTCCAAATGAAGCAAGTACTGTTCCTAATAAATTTCCTACTCCTCCCAGCACTACAACCATAAAACAACCAACTATATAGTTTCCGCCAACATTAGGTCCTACAGAACCTAAAAGAGATACTGCTACCCCAGCAACTCCTGCTAAGCCAGATCCAATTCCAAAAGTAATTATATCTACTTTTTCAGTAGATATACCAAGGCAATCACTCATTTGTCGGTTCTGAGTAACTGCTCTTATACGCATCCCCCAAGCACTTTGATTAAGAAATAATGTTATTGCTATTACAGAGATTAGAGTAATGACAATTATCATTAATCTTGTTTTAGGAAATGCAGTGCCAATAATTTCAACTTGACCTCTCATCCATGAGGGCGCTGTTACATCAACATTTCGAGCACTTGCTCTACTAAGTTTGCTGACAGAGGATGAGATTACGCTACCTGTCAGGACCCCAGTTAAAGCAGCAAATATCCAAGAACTAAATTTAAAATATTTGAAATTTATTGATTCTTTTATTTTTGAAGGGAATGTTGTTGGTAAGAATAAACCAATTAACAGACTTATAACTAGACCGGTCCCATAAGCTAAAGGTACACTTCTGACAAATTGTTGAAGAATTAAGCTTACTCCCCAAGTTGCGAGAAGTGTTTCTAGTGGACTTCCATAAAGCTTTCTTATTATTGTTTTTTCAAGGAGAATGCCTACTACTCCACTAACAATAAAAGCAAGGAAAATAGAAACTATTATGTACGAATTATAGAAAGGTTTTAATATAGGTAATTTGAAAATTAATTGTGTTACGTATGTTGTGTAAGCCCCAAGCATCATAAGTTCTCCATGGGCAAGATTTATTACACCCATAAGACCAAAAACAATTGCTAGACCTAATGCAGCAACAAGTAGAACAGATCCGATTGCAACACCATTAAAAAGACTATCGAGAAGTAACTCCAATTTAGAAAAAGAAAATATGTGATTATATAAAATAAAAGGAGGCGTTAACCTCCTTTTATTTTGAAGTATAGGTTTTAATTAGATTAAAGTTTATACTTTTCTCCTTTTGAAGGATCTGTCCAGTCGCATGCAAAACCTTTTGAACTTGGATGCTTTTGGTTCCATGCTTGAGGAAGAACAACTCCTGTCTCTTCTAGGATTGTAAATCCACCCTCTGCATTAATCTCCCCAATTCTTACTGTTTGAGATAAGTGGTGATTAGGCATAACTTCAACAGGACCTTGTGGAGCATCAAACGTTTGTCCGACAAGGGCTTCCCTTACTGCGTTGTCGTCGAATGTCCCAGCATCTTCTACTGCCTGTTTCCATAAGTAGACCATGTTATAAGCAGATTCTTGAGGATCAGCTACAACTCGATCCGCTCCCCATCTTTTCTTGAAACTTGCAGCAAATTTCTTAGATGCAGGAGTATCAATTGACATCATGTAGTTCCAAGCGCCGTAGTGACCTTCAAGGAACTCAGGACCTATTGTACTAATCTCTTCTTCAGCAATTGAGTAGTTCATTACGTAGTA
Organism: uncultured Synechococcaceae cyanobacterium; assembly: GCA_902537395.1. Taxonomy (GTDB): domain Bacteria; phylum Cyanobacteriota; class Cyanobacteriia; order PCC-6307; family Cyanobiaceae; genus Prochlorococcus_A. The sequence goes on along the minus strand of CACBBE010000018.1, from coordinate 9,181 downwards.
CCCACTTGAAGGTGTGATACCTGCGTCTTGAATCTGTTTGAAGAATGCAACGTTTTGATCACCATTAAGAGTATTAATGATTATTCCACCGTCAGGCAAAGCTTTTTTGATTTTTGAGATAATTGGAGCAACTTCAGTATTTCCTAATGGAAGGTAATCTTCTCCTACAACTTTACCGCCCAGCTGTTTTACCTGAGCTTTTGTGATTGTGTTTGAAGTTCTTGGGAAAACATAATCAGAACCTACAAGGAAGAAATCTCCACCAGCTGCAGGAGAACGCTTATACATGAAATCTGTAGCGGGTTCCGATTGTTGGTTTGGCGTGGCTCCTGTATAGAAAATGTTGTTAGAACATTCTTGAGCTTCATATTGAATTGGGTAATAGAGGAACGCATCTTTTGATTCGTAGACAGGTAACATTGCCTTTCTACTTGCAGATGTCCATCCACCAAATACGACAGGAACTCCGTCTTGGTCTATAAGTTTCTTTGATTTTTCAGCAAAAGTTGGCCAGTCAGATGCACCATCTTCAACTATGTATTCTATTTTGTAGCTTTTGCCGCCAACTGTAACACCACCAGCAGCATTTATCTCTTCAATAGCCATTTTTTCTGTATCAACAAGAGTTGATTCAGAGATAGCCATTGTTCCGGATAGCGAATGCAAAATACCAACGGTTACTGTGTCATCGAAACTTCCGGAGGTTCCGCCTCCACCACAGGAAGTTGCTGTGACAGCAAGTGAGGCAGTAGCTAAACCTGCCAAAATACGCCTTGAAATTCTCATGAATTAGGATAAATTAGGTAATTGACCCTCATTAGGGGGATAAAATAAAAGTTATTAACGAGTGAGGATTAGTTTTGTATCAGTCGTAACTTTTTGTTGAATCCAATATATTAGTAATAAACATTTTTCTAGTTTCGATTGTTGGGTATGTGTGATTCTAAAAATTGAGTTATTTCTTCAACTCCTATGCCGCTACTTAGGTTGGTAAAAAACCAAGGTTTCCCTTTTCTCATAAATTCAGTATCACTTTTCATAATATTTAAATCTGCACCAACTTTATCTGCTAAGTCAATTTTGTTTATTAATAATAAATCCGACCTTGTTATCCCTGGCCCCCCTTTTCTAGGAATTTTGTCTCCGGCAGATACATCAATTACATATATTGATAAATCTACAAGTTCTGGACTAAAACTAGATGCTAAATTATCACCTCCACTTTCTACAAAAACAAAATCTAAAGGATCATATTTATTTTCTAAATCTAAAACTGCATTTTTATTTAATGAACAATCCTCTCTTATTGCTGTATGAGGACAACCTCCTGTTTCTACACCAATAATCCTTCCTTCCTCTAAAACCTTTTTATTTATTAGAAAGTTAGCATCTTCTTTGGTGTAGATATCATTGGTGACAACTGCTATCTCATGATTTTTTTTCATACTTAAGCATAGAGTCTCTACTAATGCAGTTTTTCCTGAACCTACAGGCCCAGCAACCCCTACTCTCAATTTGCTGCTCATAAATTAATTTCTAAAAAGTTTTGTATAAAGGTCATTATGATTTTGTTGTGCCATAGCTAAACCTATATTGCCAAAATAGATGTCATCAATTTCTTTGTCCATAATTTCTTTAGAAACTTTTGAAATTATTTCTAATAAGTCTCTCTGAATTAATTGTGCTTTTGTTGACCCAATAGGAATAATTCTTAATGCAGCATTAAGTTGGTTTGCACTCCACGCATAGAAAAAATTCTCAACCATTTCTAACTTGGTAATTTCAAAACAATAACAAGCCCAACTCCACGCTAATGACCAGGAGCTTTTTTTATTATTTTCATATCGATATTCAAATCCAAATTCTTTGGTTAAATCAAAGAGAGATTTTGCCATTTGAATTTGTTGTTCTCTCATTTCGAGAGAGTCCTTTGATGAGAGAATCCATTTATCCAAACTCCTTAGCCTACGCAAATTAACTTTTAAATTTTTGCGGTCGTTAATCTCATTGAAAATATCAAAAAAATCTAATAAAAGTCTTGCATCTATCCTTATCTGACCAATTTTTAGTTCACTTATGATTAAGTCTTTTACCGAATTTGAATCTGTTAAATTTTTATTATGAAGATAACTTTCCATTCCCTCCGAATAACAAAATCCTCCAACTGGTAAGTTAGGACTTATTAATAAATATTTTAATAAGTGACTTTTACTCATGACTATGGGCACCACTTTCCGGAAAAAACTTTTTTTTCGTATTTTTTACATCAACTTTAAAATTAAGAAGCATATTTTTAATAATATAATCACTTTTTGTTAGAAGAATGTTTTCTTCAATTTCTACTTCTACATGCCTATTTCCTAGATGATAAGCAGTCTTAATAAGTTCAATTTTAGAATTTGAACTTATCTCAATTAAATCTTCTGTTTTGGCAATTATCTTTACATAAAAATTGGACTTATTAGTTGAAAGAATATCTCCATCATTTAATTTGCCTTTTCTAGGTAATTGTAAAATTATTTCTTGATCACAATCAGTTGTTCTTTTACCTCTTAAGATTCTTCTTTCATCAGAACTTAACGTAAGTTTTAAAAATAAACCTAATTTCGGTTTTTCCTTAATCCAATCAGTTACAACAATTTGTTTATTCATTCTCATAATCAAAATTTTTGGTTACTTTAATTTAGTAATTAAAGAAAACAATTTATGATTAAAACTTCATGGGAAGGTAATTGTTTCTTAAATTTTTTCAATAATAAAGCAAGTTCAGGAAATGTTGATAAAACAATCTTTAAATCTAAATCAACTTCTCCTTATAAGTTATTAAAGTCTACTCATGATCAAGAAGGCAGATGCATTTTGCCTGTCCTCCATACTGCAGGGGGATTGGTAGGCGGTGATTTACTCGACTTTAAGGTAAATCTTGAAAAAAACTCAAAGGTTTTGTTGACGACTTCTTCAGCTCAGAAAGTATATGGATCAGTAGGAAGATCTAAAATAAATCCAAGAGGAAGTTTTTCAAAGCAAAAGAATCTCATAAACATTCTTGACAATTCTCATTTAGAGTATCTTCCCCAAGAAACAATCATCTTTGCAAATGGTTTATATGAGCAAATTTTTAAAGTATCTATTTCAGAAACTTCAAGTTTTTTATTTACTGATTTAATAAGACTTGGAAGATCTTCTTCCGGAGAATCTATTGAGAGTGGAGTTTTTAGGTCTAAATTAGAAATTATGAGAAATAATGATTTACTTGATGATTGGGAATATGTTGATCAGATTGAATTATCTAAGGCAAGTTTTGTGGCGAAGTCAGGCATGGATTATATGCCCGTTTTTGGATCCTTAATTTGGATTTGCGAAAAAGATTTTTCAAAGTCAAAAATAAATTATCTTGTAGGAAATATAAAAAAGATTTTCAATGAAACTAATAATAATTTATCTATTGGAATCCTTGAAAATGGAATCTCTGTAAGATTTCTAGGGAGTTCTTCTCAAGATGCTAGAAAACGTTTTTTTTGTATTTGGAAACAAATTAGGTCTGTTTGTGGTTTTTGTGAGCCAAAATATCAAGGTGTATGGCCTTTACAAGATTCTATGAATTATTAATTATGTTCAGAAAGAACCTTTTTTAAGAATTTATAGATTAATTTTTTATTATGCATCTTTCACCTCAAGAAAAAGATAAATTATTGATTTTTTCTGCTGCACTCTTAGCTGAAAGAAGGCTTAGTCGAGGTCTTAAGCTTAATTATCCTGAAACAATTGCTTTTTTAAGTTTTCAAGTTCTTGAAGGAGCACGAGATGGTAAAAGTGTAAGTCAATTAATGTCAGATGGAACTACCTGGCTTTCAAAATCACAAGTTATGGAGGGCATTCCTGAAATGGTTGATGAAGTTCAAATAGAAGCGGTTTTCCCCGATGGGACTAAATTAGTTACTATTCACAATCCGATTAATTAGTTATGAGTAATTTAATTCCAGGAGAAATAATTCCTGAACAAGGTGAAATCGAACTAAATCTTAGTAAGCAAGTTAAAACGGTAACGGTTTCTAATTCTGGAGATAGACCTGTGCAAGTTGGATCTCATTATCATTTTTATGAAGCAAACAAGGCTTTAATTTTTGATCGAGAAATAACACATGGTATGCGACTCGACATACCTGCAGGAACAGCAATTAGATTTGAACCAGGTGATACAACAGATGTCAAATTAGTGCCATTTTCAGGTTTAAGAAATGCATATGGTTTTAATTCAATAGTTAATGGTTCTTTAGATAGTTAAAATTATGTCTTATAAAATTGATAGAAAAACTTATGCTCAAACTTACGGACCCACTACCGGAGATAGAGTAAGACTCGCTGATACCGAACTTTTTATAGAAGTAGAAAAGGATTTAACTACATACGGAGATGAAGTTAAATTTGGTGGAGGTAAAGTTATTCGAGATGGGATGGGACAGTCTCAAGTAAGCAGAACTGATGGAGCTGTAGATACCGTAATTACTAATGCTTTGATCGTAGATTGGTGGGGAATAATTAAGGCTGATGTGGGTATAAAAGATGGAATGATTTTTGAAATTGGAAAGGCTGGCAATCCTGATATCCAGGATAATGTTGATATTATTATTGGTGCATCAACAGAAGTAATAGCTGGAGAGGGGCATATTCTTACAGCAGGTTCAATAGATACCCACATTCACTTTATCTGTCCCCAACAAATTGAGACAGCACTAGCCTCTGGAATTACAACCATGTTGGGAGGAGGAACTGGACCTGCAACTGGTACAAATGCTACTACTTGTACTCCGGGTTCTTTTCATATTTCAAGAATGCTTCAATCTGCAGAAGCATTTCCCATGAATTTAGGTTTTTTTGGAAAAGGAAACTCAACAAACGAGATCAATCTTATTGATCAGGTTGAGGCTGGTGCATGTGGATTGAAGCTTCATGAGGATTGGGGAACCACTCCTTCTACAATAAATTCTTGTCTAAATGTTGCAGATAAGTTTGACGTACAAGTATGTATTCATACTGATACTTTGAATGAGGCAGGCTTTGTTGAAGATACTATCAACGCTATTGCAGGAAGAACTATTCATACATTTCATACTGAAGGAGCAGGCGGAGGTCATGCTCCAGACATTATAAAAATCTGTGGAGAGAAAAATGTTCTTCCTAGTAGTACAAATCCAACAAGACCTTATACAAGGAATACATTAGAAGAACATCTTGACATGTTAATGGTTTGTCATCATTTAGATTCTAAGATCCCAGAAGACATTGCATTTGCTGAATCAAGAATCAGAAGAGAAACTATTGCTGCAGAGGATATCCTTCATGATATTGGCGCCTTCTCAATTATCGCCAGTGACTCTCAAGCTATGGGAAGAGTTGGTGAAGTAATAACAAGAACTTTTCAAACCGCACATAAAATGAAAGTCCAAAGGGGCCCCCTATCGCAGGATTCTGATAGAAACGATAATTATAGAGTAAAGAGATATATTTCTAAAGTCACCATTAATCCTGCAATAGCTCATGGTATTGATAAACATGTTGGGTCTATAGAAAAGGGTAAAATTGCGGATTTAGTATTGTGGAAACCTTCCTTTTTTGCGGTAAAGCCTGAATTAGTTGTTAAAGGAGGATCTATAGCTTGGTCCCAAATGGGTGATGCAAATGCTTCAATTCCTACTCCAGGTCCTGTACATGGTCGACCTATGTTTGCAAGTTTCGGCCAATCTCTAATTAAGAGTTCTTTTACCTTTTTAAGTAAAAATTCAATTGAACAAAATATTCCAAATAAATTAGGCTTAAAAAAGAAATGTATTGCCGTAGAAAATACTAGAAATATCAATAAATCAAACTTAAAACTTAATAGCAAACTACCAAATATTTCAGTTGATCCTCAAACTTATGAAGTTTTTTCTGATGGAGAACTTCTTACTTGTGAACCACTTGATAAGGTCCCAATGGCTCAAAGGTATTTTTTGCTTTAGAAGTTTTTAATTAATTCTTTTTCACTTATCTTTATGTCTTTTGACCCCGCAATAGCTAGATCTTCCTGCAGTTTGTTCTCACAAGATAGAACTCTTGACCAACTTGGTAATTGAAGTGTCGTAGGACAAGCCAGATAATTTTCTGTAGCAGGTCTTAATAGTTTTGCAAACTTTTGTACTGATAATTCTTCTTCGTGCCTATCGTATGGAAGTTGATTAACTGCTGAATCTAATCCAAATTGTTTTACCCGATCTTCTCCAACTCTTTTATAGAGAACTTCTAAAGTGGCTAGTTGAGTGCTAGTTAAGGTCTCGGCTTGATGTTCCATGAGACCTCTTAAAACACTTGAAAGAATTTCTGTACACATTTTTTGCAATCCTTCTTTAGAAGAATCTCCAATATTCTTATGTTTATGATCAAATAAACCTAGGTCAACCTGGGCTATTTTGGAGGTCCTTACATTTCTATAAACCTCTGATAATAAACCTATCTCTAAACCCCAGTCACAAGGTATTCTTAAATTCATAGCAAGGTCTTTAGTAAAAGCAAACTCACCTGCTAATGGATATCTAAATGATTGAAGATATTGTAAAAACGGACCCTTACCAACTAACTGCTCAAGACTTGCTAGTAAAGGACCCACAAATAATCTTGTAGCTCTACCTTGCAATTGGTTTGTTTCTAAAGATAATCTACTGTAAAAAGCTTTTACATAGGAAATTCCATATGATTCATCCAGAAGTGGAAGTATCATTCTTGAAGGATATAAAGGACTAAAAGTTCTTATGTCAGCATCAAATAGAGCAACAACTTCTGATTTTCTAGTCGCAACTCCTATGCCTTGCCACACAGCCCATCCTTTACCTGGAGTTCCTAAAAGTTCTAATCCATTTTTTTCTTGACTTTTTAATAGCTCAATTACAGAGGGAGAATTAGTCCATTGAACGTGAACTGGGAATGGCATTGAGTCAAAAAATGATTTTGCTGCCTTAACTTGCTCAAGAGTTTTTGCTGAGAGAGCAATAACTAATTCATTTAAGCCTGTAAGGTTTTTTAAAACTTCTCTTATATCTTTTAATGCTGGACGCTCAAACTCTTCATATAAGCAAGGTATTAAAATGCTAGTTGATCTTCTTTTAAGACTTTTGTTTAATTCTTTAAGTAAATTTCCTGTAACTCCATATTCATGTATTGTTGTGATTAAACCTTGTTGAAAGTCCATTTTCTAATTGATGTGCAGAATGGTATTAATACTTCGATGATTTTTTCAAAGTGAAGCAAATTGATTCAGAGAAAAAATTAGATAGATTAAAAATTGATAAATTGTTAAAAACAATTTATTCAAATCATACTACAGAAGAAATTAATTTTATTTCAATTCAATTATTACAGATTTTAGATGATTTCTCAGAGAAATCTGCTTATGAAGAAATAAGAGATAAGGAAAGGTGGAATGAATCTCATTCAGTTTTGATAACATATGCAGATAGTATTTATAAAAATGGCGAGGCAACATTAATAACTCTTAGGAAGTTGTTAAGTAAACATTTTGGCAGTCTTTCTAAAGTTGTACATATTCTTCCTTTTTTGAAATCCACAAGCGATGGAGGTTTCGCAGTTTCAAGTTATGATTCCATAGAAGAAAAATTTGGTGGTTGGGATGATCTCAAAAGTATTTCTAAAAATCATGATTTGATGGCTGATTTAGTACTAAACCATGTCTCATCATCTCACCCATGGGTTCAACAATTTATTAAATCCCAAGAACCGGGTATATCAAATGTTTTTTCACCGAAGCAAAATCTTGACTGGTCAAATGTAGTCAGGCCTAGAAGTTCCTCTTTGTTTTCTCAAATAAATACTGATGATGGTCCTAAACAAGTTTGGACAACTTTTGGGCCAGATCAAATTGATTTGAATTGGCATAATCCTAAAATGACTCTTGAGTTCTTAAAGTTAATTACTACTTATTTATCTAATGGTATTAAATGGTTAAGGCTTGATGCTGTAGGTTTTATTTGGAAGGAATCAGGGACTACATGCTTACATTTACCTAAAGCACATTCAATTGTGAAACTCTTAAGAGTTCTTTTAAATAATCTTCTTGATGAGGGTGTTTTAATAACAGAAACCAATGTTCCTCAGAAGGAAAATCTATCTTATCTCAACCCTGATGATGAAGCCCACATGGCATATAATTTTCCATTGCCTCCACTTCTCCTAGAGGCAATTATTACTTCAAGAGCTGATATTCTAAACTCATGGATTTTTGATTGGCCCATATTACCTGAAGATACTACTTTATTTAATTTCACTGCATCCCATGATGGTGTTGGGCTTAGAGCTCTTGAGGGTTTAATGAATGAGCAAAGAATTAAGGATTTATTAATTAATTGTGAGAAAAGAGGAGGATTAGTAAGTCATAGACGTTTATCAAATGGTGATGATAAACCTTATGAATTGAATATTAGTTGGTGGAGTGCAATGGAAGACTCCAGTAGAGATGCTAAAAGATTTCAATATGAGAGATTTATTTTGAGTCAATTATTAGTAATGGCTCTGAAAGGGGTTCCTGCATTTTATTTGCCAGCATTACTAGCTTCAGAAAATGATATTAAAAGCTTTTCTATGACAGGTCAAAGAAGAGATCTAAACAGAGAAAAGTTTAAATCAGAAAATCTTTCAGCTGTTTTAAATAATCCTGAATCTAATGCTAATAAAAACTTAAAATATCTTCGTAATGCTATGGATGTCCGATCAGAATTAAAGCAATTTCACCCTTGTTCACAAATGAAATGTTTGTCTAAAGGTAGAAGTGATATTGTTGTAATCAAAAGGGGTAAAGGTCCTGAGTCTGTTTTTGCAATACATAATATGACTGAAAATAAAATTAATTATCAATTGAATGATAATGATCTACCAAAAATAATTGATAATGATTTCAATACCCATGATTTTTTAACATCCACTAAATACAATTGCAAAAATATTAGTCTTGATCCTTTTCAGGTAATTTGGCTTGGTGCTTTATAAAAATGTTAGAAAATTCTTCAATTTGGATAGTAAGTGATGTAGATGGTACTTTAATGGATCACTCATATGATTTATCACCTGCTAAAAAAACTATAATAAAACTACAAAAATTGTCTATACCTGTAATTCTTTGTACAAGCAAAACCGC
>CACBBE010000017.1 GCA_902537395.1 uncultured Synechococcaceae cyanobacterium | reverse complement strand
TAACGATTGATCCAATAAAGAGATTCTGCTACACGACTTAAAAGCATATTATTTACCTACAACCCATGTATCTTTGCATCCACCACCTTGAGAAGAATTGACGACTAATGACCCTTTTTTTAATGCTACCCTCGTGAGCCCACCAGGGCTAACCCATGAATCTTTCCCTCTCAAGATATATGGCCTTAAATCAACGTGACATGGATATAGTTCTCCATCACATAACGATGGCACAGTAGATAATTCTAACGTTGGTTGTGCTACGAAATTTCTAGGATTTTTTTTAATCTTATTAGCGAATTCTTCTATTTCAATGGTTGTTGAGTGAGGTCCAATTAACATTCCATAACCCCCGGCTTCTGCTACAGACTTAACAACAAGTTTTGATAAATTTTCTAGAACATATTCTCGATCCTTTTGGTAATGACAAATATACGTTTCTACATTTTTAATAATAATTTCTTCATCAAGATAATATTTAATCATTTTTGGAACAAAAGAATAAATCATTTTGTCATCTGCTATTCCAGTCCCAGGAGCATTTGCTAAAGCAACATGACCTGCCTTGAAAACATCAAGTAATCCGCTAACACCAAGGCAGGAATCTTTTCTGAAATTGAGAGGATCTAAGAAATCATCATCAATTCGTCTGTAAATGACATCTACTCTTTTTAATCCAGAGGTGGTTTTTAAATATACATAATCATCATTACAAATTAAGTCATGACCCTGAACTAGCTGGATGCCCATTTCTTGAGCCAAATAACTATGTTCAAAATAAGCACTATTAAAAATTCCTGGAGTTAGTAGAACTATCTTTGGAGTATCTGTCCAAACAGCTAGGTCTTGAAGAGTTTTTAAAAGATATGATGGATATTCATCAATTGGTTTTACTATTCTTCCAGAGAAAAGATTAGGAAAAATATTTTTCATTACTAATCTATTTTCTAAAAAATAAGCAACCCCAGAAGGGCACCTTAAATTATCTTCTAAAATAAGCCAATCTCCGTTTCTATCCCTTATTAAATCAAGTCCTGAAATTTGACACCATTTATTTAGCGGTGGTTTGAAACCTATCATTTGAGGTCTCCAACCTTCTGAACTCTCTATTAATTCTCTTGGAATTATTCCATCATTAATTATTTTTTGAGAATTATAAATATCATCTAGGAATAAATCAATTGCCTCAAGCCTTTGTTTTAGGCCTTTTTCTAACGTTACCCAATCATCTTTACTAATTATTCTAGGAAGTGGATCAAAAGGTAATATTCTCTCAGTACCTTTTAAACCGGTATCGTTTAATCTAAAAGTTGCACCATGTCTTAGTAATAATTTTTTTGCGGCTGAATGATTCCTGTTTAATTCTTCAAGTCCCATATTATCTAAAGAGGAAAGAAGTGGAATCAATATTTCTCTGGCAGAGTTAACATTATCCTTAAAGTATTCATCAAAACTATTTTTAGGCTGATAACTTGAAAACATATATTTCAACTTTTAGTAACTTTTACTTTAGCTTTATATCTTTATTCGTATTTATAGCTACCAAAAATAATATCTCTTGAATCGATCTATATCATTATTTTGATCATTGAAGTATATTTCTTAAAAATCTAAATGGCATGGGTTCTAGTAATTGGCAGTTTGTTTTTTTTAGATATTTCGCAAGCTTTCTTTTTATCCTCTCTCATAGTTTGCTGGTTCTTGATCATCTACCAGTAGGGGCGGCACTTCACGGACTTGGGGAAGTTTTTATTGCCCCTTGGGCTTTTAGGGAAAGAGCATGGGATCTTGTTGTTATTGCAGTTTTATTTTTCTTCTTCGATATCTGGGGACTTATAAACACTCCTTGGAATTAACTGATATTATTTATTTACTAATTCTGGGAAAATGATATTAAAAATGGAGTCTTATTTTTATCAATTTTATAAAATAATTTTTCTATTATTACTTACAAACATTTCCAATTTGTATGCACATAATTTATTTAACGGTGGTTGCAAAGAACATTGTGGGCAAAAAGTTAAAGTAATAAATAATAAAAACAAATTAAAAAATATCGATGATCAAATAAATATTGAGAGTAAAAATTCTTGTTTAAATAAATCTCTTTGCAGAGGATGAAAACCTAAAAAATTTCCAAATTTTTTTAAATTCGATCTTTAATGATTATCATAGACTGAGTATTTTTTATTAAAAAACCAATTAATTTAAATAGCAAATGTCAACAAAACCTCCTTTACCGCCTTTTAACTTAGAAACAGCAATTAAAAAAGTGAGATTAGCTGAAAATGCGTGGAACACTAAAGATGCTGTGACTGTATCACTTGCCTATACAGAAGATAGTTTTTGGAGAAACAGGAGCGAATTTATCAGAGGGAGAGAAGAAATTGTGGAATTTTTAAAAAGAAAGTGGAATAAAGAAATTGGCTATAAACTAATTAAAGAATTATGGGCATATGATTCAAATCGAATTTCTGTTAGATTTCAATATGAATGGCACGACGGAGATTATAATTATTTTCGTGCACATGGTAACGAAAATTGGGAATTTTCTGAAACTGGTTTAATGCGGAGAAGAGAAGCAAGTATAAACGATATTTCTATAAACAAGAAAGATTGTCTTTTTACATGGGGAGAAGGGCCACGTCCAAAAGATTTTCCTGGTCTAACAGAACTTGGTCTTTAAAATTTATACATATCAAATTGGAATATATAAAAAAAATCCTTAAATCAGTTGTTAGTTCAAATTTTGGATTCTTTACCAAAATATAAACTTATTATTTATTTGATTTGATTTAAAGGATTAATGATCTTTACAAGGTGAACATTCTTCACAATCTGTACATTCACAAGGACAAGTGCAACCGCAACTGGGGCAGTTATTTTTCTCATTAGAAATAGAAATGTTTGTTAGTAATATATTTGGTTTATTAGTAATCATGATAATGAATTTGATGATTAATTATTAATAATATAGCTTATAAAATCAATCGTGGTATTGATTTTGACATTTCAAAAAAAAATTAATAACTATATTTTGAAAATGATTATCATTATTGTAAGGTAAATACTAGTTCTAAAGTAATATTTAGAAATTAAAAATTATATTCTAAAACTATAATTTAAAATGAATATTCCTTAAGTATTAAATTATTTTTATTGATGATTTTTTTATCCACTTTATATCTAACGAAAGTAATTTATAAGAATCTTTTTTCCATTTTTCTATATCCAAATTATTTTTAAATTTTTCATCATGTAAAAATTTTGGTAAATCATGAACTACCTTTATTAATCCATCAACAACACAAAACTGTCCAGGATTAAGAACATTTTGGTTAATTTGACTTTGTCCGATATATCCTAAATCAATAATTTCTTGTTGAAATTCTAAAAATATAAAAATCTCAAAAAGATTAAATTCAAATTCTTTGAAATATTTATAATATGGATCCCAGCTTCTTTCCATTGTTAATTGGTTGATTAATAAAAATAAATGTGTGACTTTAATTACCTTTAGAAGAAGAAAAATTTTTTAAAATAAGTAAATACTAAATTTTTAATGAACATTTTTGGAATCGGAATACCAGAAATTGCAGTAATTGTTATTCTTGCATTGCTAATTTTTGGCCCAAAACGTTTGCCTCAACTCGGGAAAACTATAGGTAAGACCTTAAAAGGATTACAAACTGCTTCTAAAGAATTCGAGAATGAAATAAATAAGACTCTCAAACTTAATGAAAATGATGACTAATAATTTCTGTTTTTTATGGTTAAAAAACGAAAAAGTTTTCTACCACTTTTTATAGGGCAAGAATTTACCACACATTTTTACTAAAACCCTATCCCCTTTTGGGTCTTCAACCTTATCGACTTCGATTGAAAAGTCAATTGCACTCATAATTCCATCACCAAATTTCTCTTGTATTACATCCTTCATTGGCAGCCCGTATACTTGCATTATTTCATAGAATCTGTAAATAAGAGGATCTGTAGGAATAACAGGATCTAGGCAGCCTTTTACTGGCGGTGTTGTTAATTGATCTTCTAGTTCTGATTGCAAATCAAGAGTATTAATTAAAATATTAGCTTCTCCTTCAGAAGCTGTAGCTTGCCCATAAAATAAGCTTGCAACCCATACTTCATCTCTATTAATCAATTTACCTAAATCTTTAAAGGATAATTTTTTTTCTTTTTTTGCTTTTAATAGTATTTGTGTAAATGAGGGTAAAGTCATAATTAATTGTTGTTTTTTTTAGTGCAGAAGAAGTCTAGGTAACCTCTTCTACAGCTCTTGTTTCTCTTAATAGATGTTTTTCCAAACGCATTTTTATTTTTAAATAATTAGGGTCTTGTTCTATTTTTTCTCGATCTCTTGGTCTTTCTAAATCAACTGAAATTTCCTCAGAAATTATGGCAGAAGGACCGCTTGACATCAAAACTATCTTGTCAGATAAAAGCAATGCTTCTTCAATACTATGAGTAATTAAAACAACAGTTACTTTATTTTTTCTCCAAATGGATAATAATTCATCTTGTAAATAGGATCTGGTTAATGCATCCAGAGCCCCAAAGGGTTCATCCATCAACAACATATTTGGATTAATAGATAAGGCTCTGGCAATTGCAACTCTTTGTTTCATTCCTCCAGATAATTCTTTTGGGAATTTATTTGAAGCTTTTTCTAAACCAACCATTCTTAAATATTTTCTAGCTCTTTCTTTAACATCAGCTTTTGTTTTCGCTGGGAAAACAGTATTTAAGGCAAACTCAATATTTTGAATAGTTGTTAACCACGGCATCAAAGCGTAATTTTGAAAAATTACACCTCTATCGGGACCTGGACCTTTTATGGCTTGTCCGTCAATAACAATTTTCCCAGATGTTGGAGCTTGTAAGCCTGCTATTAAATTTAGTAATGTTGATTTGCCACAACCAGAAGGACCTATTATTGATACAAATGTGTTCTTCTCTATCTTTAGGTTAATATCTTTGATAGCTTCAAATCCACTTCTATTTCCTTTGGAACGAAAATCAATAAACTTCTTTTCTTTAAAAAAAATCTTACCTAAATTGAATAATTCAAGGTGAGAATAATTTTCAATAGAGGATGATTTTTTTGATGATTTTTTATTCATTTAATCAATAAGTTTAGATACTGTAGTCGAATTTATCTTGAAGAAATCCAAAAAATTGATCCAAAATAAATCCTGTAAATCCAATTATTATTATTGCAACAAATATATTTTCAAGAGATAAATTATTCCATTCATTCCAAATAAAATAACCAATTCCTGTACCCAATAGCATTTCTGCAGCAACAATCACAAGCCAAGCTGTTCCCATTGATATTCTCATTCCTGCAAGAATGTTTGGCATGATTGCTGGCAAAATAACCCTCCTAATAGTTGTTGATTTACTTGCTCCTAAAGATTTAGAAACTCTCAAATAATCAGGATTAATACTAGCTACACCAAAAGCAGTATTAATTAATGTTGGCCAAATACTTGTTATAAAAATAACGAAAATGCCTGTGATCTCTGAGTTTCTAAAAACAAAAAGTCCTACAGGAAGCCATGCTAAAGGGGAAACGGGTTTTAAAAGTTGCACATATGGATTTAAAGAGGACTGAGCTAACTTCGACATCCCCATTAGAACCCCCAAAGGAACAGCGACTAAAACAGCTAAGCTATATCCAATTAATACTCTTCTTAAGCTTATAAGTAAGTTAGTTCCAATTCCTAAATCATTTGGACCATTATCAAAAAATGGATCTGATACCCACCAAATTAATGATCCTATTGTTTTAAATGAACCTGGGAAATTCTTGACTAATAATCCTTGTTGAGCAATTACTTGCCAAAGAATGATAAAAATTAAGAGGCTCAAAATCGCTACTGCAAAAGTAAGCCGTGTAGAAATAGCTTTGTTCATCACCTAGATTATTTAATTAGAAATTCAGAATTGTTGTATTAATAAATACTAATAAAAACAATTTTTATAAATTAAAAACCGTCCCTTTTAATTTGATCTTTAATGTATTGCATTGGGTTACTTGGATCAAATTCATCATAAGCTAAGATTTCTTTTCTAAATCTCGAAGTTGGTGGATTGCCCCCCATTTCTCTTTCTAAAGCTTGAGCTTCGTCAGTCAAAAATATTGAAGCACTATTAGGATTAAAATCTCCTGCCTGAATTGCAGCAACTGCACCTCCTAAATCCCAACGAATTAATTGAGATTGTATCCAATGAGAGAAACTTTGCCAAGGATAAGGCTTAAAGTCAATTCTGTCGGGTACATTTTGTTTTTTACCTAATCCATCATCAAATTTGCCTGTTAGAACAGCTTCAACAACTTCTGTAGGTTGGTTTAAAAATCCTCTTCCGGATATAGCTTTTGCAACTTCTTTTCTATTAGAAGGAGTTGAGACATAAGCAGCAGCATCAATAATAGATTTATTTAGAGCTCTGAAAGTTTCAGGATGTTCCTTTATCCATGGTTCCCCTGCGGCAAAAGCACAGCATGGATGACCTGGCCATAATTCTTTAGTAAGAAGATGAATAAAACCTGCATCTTCGTAAACTGCCCTTTGATTAAAAGGATCAGGCATTAAGTATGCATCAATATCACCAGCAACTAACTGTGCAATACTATCTGGTGGTGGAACAGGACGAATCTGAACGTCTTTATCTGGATCAACTCCACCTTTGGCTAGATAATATCTTAATAAAAGATTATGCATTGAATATGGGAATGGAACCCCAAAAACGAATCCTTTCATGTCTGCAGGACCATTAACTTTTCCTTTATGACGGTTAGCAACAGTAATAGCTTGTCCATTTATATTTTCAATGCTTGCTAGTTTTACACTGAATGGTGCAGTTCCTAATCCAAGTGTCATGGAAATTGGCATTGGAGCTAGCATATGGTAAGCATCTAATTCACCAGCAATTGCTGAATCTCTTACTGCTCCCCAACTAGGCATTTTGACAACTTTTACATCCATGCCGAACTTGTTATAGAAACCCATTGGTTCGGCCATAATGATAGGAGAAGCACAAGTTATAGG
This sequence comes from uncultured Synechococcaceae cyanobacterium, assembly GCA_902537395.1. Taxonomy (GTDB): domain Bacteria; phylum Cyanobacteriota; class Cyanobacteriia; order PCC-6307; family Cyanobiaceae; genus Prochlorococcus_A. Next base: position 18,174 of record CACBBE010000017.1, on the reverse strand, counting down.
TATGAAACCAACTCTTAAGGTTTGTTTCTCTAAATTATTTACATTGATAGGGGTGTCATCAATTGGTTGTTTAGCAGGTTTATTTTGGTTGGAACAAGCAACTGTAATTAGTGCTGCGCCAGCAGCCAAGCTAGATAAAAATTGTCTTCTACCCATTGGCGAAGAGGCTTTTGTTTTGGCAAAAAACTTACCTGCTTGAGGTCCAAATGCTGCTTGAAAGGCTTGATCTAATCCACCTGCTTCTTTAGCTAATTCTCTAAGCAATTGCTCTTTATAAGGGTCACCATTAGAAGCATTTTTATAAAATAAAAGATCTCTCATTTCTGCAGTTGAAATAGCATCAGCAATTTCATAAGCTTCATTTTTGATGAGGCCCATCCTAGAAAAATCTGAAATTATTTCAGCAGGGTCATCTGGCATGTCTGCCATAAAATTTTCATGATCATTTCCTATTGGCCTACATTCTATGCATGCACAGAAATAACCATGATCGTTAGATGGATTTAAAAAGTTATTTTTAAGAAATGTTTTATTACTTGATGTATTATTCTCTGAAATTTGATCTGAAGTTTTACATTCAAATTTATATTTTTGAGTGAAATTACTAGCTGGTTTAATCATTTAATAATTTTATTCTTTATTTCGATTATTTATCTAGAGTTATTTTTGAGATGTATAAATAAATACTATTTAAAAACAATAAGTATAAATATTTTTGAATAAAGATATATCACAAACTATAAAAAAATAGCCTATAAAACCAATCATATTAATTAGGTTAAAAATTATTTAATTATAAAAATGATTATCATTTTCATAAGACAAAGCGCTCTTTTGATATAAAAATGATAATCATTTTCATTTTGATAAAAGCTGATATACATAAATTTTTCAATTTAATTTAAAAAATTTATCTTTGATAACTATCATCAAACGACTATTTGCTTGATAATTTTTATTAGGAGGATTTAATTGATTTTTAATTAAAAAAATAAAAGTATATATCAACGGTAAAAGTAATGATGAAGCGGCAACTAAAGCGATTATCTGGTTTAATCTAATAAATGGTTTTTTTACAAGATCCTCTCCGCACAAGCCACAAATCAAATTACCTTTTGAGGATTGTTTTTGAAATTGATATTTAGGATTGCAATATGGGCAATAATATCGAACCATTTTTAAATTTAATTGATTTAATCATTATCTATAAAATTAGAAGAAAGTCATCCTATTAAAAAAAGAGGGCTAATTTAAGCCCTCTTTTATCTCTTACTTATATTTTTTAATGAAGTTAATAACGTACCTAAATCATGGATCCTTGTTGCTAACTTCTTTTAAGCTAATGCTCACCAAAATTAACTAATTGTCTTTAACTGGGGCAAAAAACTCTAGAATTAAGCTTGTTTCTTAAAGGGCACCTAAACGATGCAGAAGAAGGAAGCTTAGACATTAATAAAAAATAATTGGAGCAGTTAATTAAATTAGTTAGGTTTATTCCGAAATTTCAGGCAGGCTATCGATCATTTTGAAAGACCTCCTAGAACTCAACAATATAAAATTAGGAAAATATTTCTCTAAAGACAATCCGTTTTTATACGCATTGCTTTTTAATTAAAAATGTCCGAAAGTATTAATCAATCGTGCTAATTTTTTTGAGATATTTTTAGTAAGTTTTGCTTATTTCTTTTGATATTTAATTCGTCTATCTTAATTTTAAATAATTGAGGAAAACTTTTATGAATGATTCGATAGAAGTAAGTAAAACTGATAAATCAAATCCCATCGACGAATATTTTCAATGTCTCTCATATTGCGATATTCACCCAAAAGGGATAGATAATGACTGTGAGGTCATTTGTATGGAAAGACATTTAAAAGCTAACTATTGGTAATTAATAAATTTCTACTTTTTACTTAAATCCCTTAGAAAAAAGGTTAGTACGGACTTTAAATTTCCATACATTTACAACACCTTTTGCATTGATTGCGGCAATTGCACAATCATCAGGTCTCCAAGATATTGCCCCTACTAAATCTCCGGCGAATGCAGCCCCAACGGGATCTCCATTCCCGTCTTTTTTGAGGAAACTTGCGACAACAGAACCATCCCTAGATCCTGAGGCTACGAGCATACCTTTATTTGAAAAGGCTAGGCTCGAAATGGGTTCTGTATGGTGACATAGCTCTCCTGGCATAGTCCCCTCTGGTCCATTTCCTATAAAGCTCCATACTGTAATTCTTTCACTGCCACTTGTTGCTAGTAATTTTCCGCTGTCATCAAAAGAAAGGTGACTTGGTTTCCCAGGGTATCCAGTCATTTCTGCATCCATTCCCGTTGATCTTCTCCAGAAATGAACAGAATTGTCTTGACTCCCGCATGCGACTATATCTCCATCAGGACTTAATTCCATTGATACCAATGATCCTTGCCACTCGAGTTTTTGATTCGTTTTATTGTTAACTATGTCAAAGAAAGTCACTCTTCCGTAGCATGCAGTTGCTAGCTCATTTTTATTTGACCACGTTATTGCACTTACTGTGCTTGGATGGTCTTCTGAGATCCATTTCTCTTCACCAATTTCATTAAAAACATATACCCTTTTTGAGGAAGCTACCGCTAGGAATAAACCGTCATTAGACCACTTGAGGTGTTCTACCCAACCATTGCCAAGATCAAGTGTTTTAATTACTTTACCTTCATCGCAATTACAAATTTGAACATTGCCATCCTGACCTGATGTCGCAAATATTTCTCCCTCAGGATGTATCGCCATTGCTAGAAGACCACCAGAATGTGTATTTTCTTTTTCCCAAATAATTTTTCCAGTATCTCCTTCGAATGCAAAAATACCTCCTGCCACGTCGCCAACAATAAATTGTTTCCCTTTAAGAGCCCAGCCACACGCTATGGCGTAATCATTGACTTCCGCTGTCCATCCTTCGTGGAACATGCCTCTTGGGCTAAATGGTTCTATATCAGGCATTTATCAAAGCCTTCTTGCATCTCTTTCTCATTAAGATTTCTCCCTATGAATACAAGTTGGTTCCTACGAGGTTCGTTACCCCATTCTTTGTCAGGTTGAGCAGTAAATAACATGTGCACTCCTTGGAAAACTATTCTCCTTGGGTTCCCTGAGTAACTTATGAAACCTTTAGTTCTGAATATATCCACTCCTTTTTCTGAGAGAAGCCTTCCCATCCAGGTATTTAGTTTTTCTGGGTCAACATCTCCAAAACGCTCTATAGCAATTGAGCCAACTTCATCATCATGTTCATGCTCTGCTTGCCAGAACCTTTCAGTTTTAAATGGAATCTCTTTATTTTCGTCACTTTTAATGACTTTCATATTAAATTCTTCAGCAGTGTGTTGTGTAAATAAACCTATTTTTGTTGGTTTTTCTATATTCAGGATGAAGGATTTATTTCCTTTATCTTCCAATTTGAGATTTATATGATCTCCATATGGGATAGTATTTCCAGGCTCTAAAGTATTAGCTTTTTCTGCATAAAGTCTTACGGAGGATTCAGCACCATCTTTAAGTTCCTCCTCACTCTCACCTTGGTTAACAAGAGCTACTAGGGACATTTCTGGATCTGGTCCTTCTTCTAGCATTAATTCATATTTACCTGCATCAAGATCGTAAACACCTGTCCATTCAAAAGGATATTCTGGTTCAAGGAATGTTGGCCTTCGTTTAAGGATCTGATCAAGATCAAATGCACTTAGATTTAAGACTGTTTCAATTGGCACTTTGGCATTCTCGGCTCGAATAATTCGAGTCATTCGATTCATATCTCTTAATCTTGATTCAAGGGTGACTAGTGCATCATCAGAGACTAAATCAGTTTTATTAAGGACAAGAACATCCGCAAATGCCACTTGTTCTGAACTTTCATCGCTCCTGCCTAGCTGTTGATCAATATGTGCAGCATCAACTAAAGTGACAATTCCATCAAGAGTAAATTCAGAACTAATTTCTTCATCCATGAAAAATGTCTGAGCAACTGGCCCTGGATCTGCTAACCCTGTCGTTTCTACTAAAACATAGTCAAATTTATCTCTCCTTTTCATAAGGTTACCAAGGACTCTTATTAGATCACCGCGAACGGTACAACAAATGCACCCATTTGACATCTCAAATACCTCTTCATCGGCATTAATTACGAGCCCTTGATCTATACCTACTTCACCGTATTCATTCTCAATTACGGCTATTCTTTTCCCGTGCTCCTCACTTAATATCCTATTAAGCAATGTAGTCTTCCCTGAGCCTAAGAATCCAGTGAGGATGGTTACGGGAACTTTATCTTTGATGCTCATTTACAGATTTTTACTATATAAACAATAGTTTAATAATAGTAATAATAAGAAATGAAAACCGTTTTTATTAGAAAAATTTAATCTGAAAGTTTGTACCATTCAGACTCAAGATTGGAGCCAGATTCTTTATCACAGCTTCCACCTAATGAATCAACAATTGTACAAGTGTTGTGAACGGCTACTGAAACCGTATTACCATCCATCATTAATCCATCAACGAATATTTGATTAGAAGCTAAAGGAACTGAACTTTGTCTACTTAAGTTCCTTAATAACTTAGATGCTGGAATTTGTTCAGGAAATATTGCCTGAACTTTCTCTTCATCTAACATTTTTAAAGTAGAGCTTATGTTGTCTGGCCTTAAGCTTGAGGAGTCTCCAAGAAAGTCAAGTAAACTAATGGTTTCAAAACCAAATGCATCCCCGTAGTATTCCAAAGCTTTGTGTTTAGAGACAATTACTCTGTTTTCCTCAGGAATAGAGCTTACTTGTTTGACTATCCAACTATCTAAGCCTTCTAAGAGAGAATCAGCTTTTTCGAATCTTTCATTAATTAGTTTTCTGTCCCCTCTATTAAAAACTGAAATATCTTTTTTTAAACTTTTGCTTATAAGATCTCCCATTTTTATGATGTTATGTGGATCATGCCATACATGTGGATCTAGACCTCCATGGTCATGATGATGATGCCCCTCTCCTTCATCTGGTACTTGTGCTAATGGCTCAACATCACTATCTAAAACGTCTTTAAAAAAGTGTTGAGTTGCTTCAAACTCAAAAGGCATGTGTTCAGTAAAAAATATATATTGACCATCTTCTTTGATATCCACGTTAAAAACAGTACTATCTTTTCTTTGATCAAAGTTAAGAACAAAAGCTTTATTACTTGCAATCAAAGTACCATTATTTTTCCTGCTTATTGAGTCTTTAGATCCTAATAATTCTTTAGCTAAATCTTCAGCTCCTTCTATGTCATTTGATTTGAGAATAACCATCTTCATTGCAGGATCTGCATATTCGCCATCGACTTTTTCAAATGACCATTTGTAAGAACCCTTAGAAAGTTGGAATTTACCTGCCCACTCGAAAGCACCCTCAGCATGATCATCATGCCCACCATGGTCTGAGTGATCATCGTGACCGCCATGATTTGAATGATCATCTACCTTAGCTGAATGTTCAGCATGATCATCATGTCCACCATGATCAGAATGATCATCTACGTCTATTGCACTAACACCTACAACAACAGTATTCTTTTTATTTTCCCAATTTCTCATACTTGGAGTCATTTCTTTCCCAAGAGTAAATACTTTGTCTGCGCTATTTAGTAATTGAGCTTGCCTTGGATTGATCTTTAAGTCATGAACATCCTTTTTTCTATCTACCAAGCATGTAACTTCGTCAGAAGGTAATGCAATTGATTTAACTAAATCACAAACTAGCGGTTCTACTGCTACGTAAGATTTTCCTTTAGCATAAACATCTTGACCAAGTGCAGATAATATTATGGTTCCAGCGATTACGGAATTTTTAATAATCGCCTTTGATGAGTCTTTTTTATTAAATAAAACTTTTTGGAAAATTGACATAAAAGATTTCTTAGTATTTAAAAATGATAATCATTTTCATATTTGTCGACAACCAAGAGTATCAAATGTTATGAAAATAATACGAAGCTTGTATTATTGGTAAGCTTATTGAGTGACTTTTAAAAATATTATTTAATGGCTACTTTAGTCGCTGAAAATTTAACCTATTCATACACAAAAAAAAGTAAGCCAGCTTTAAATAAGGTATCGGTTGAGATTAAACCTGGAACTCTTACAGCGCTAGTTGGCCCAAACGGTGCTGGTAAATCAACTCTTTTGAGAATATTGCAAGGACAGAATGCTCCAGATAAAGGCGAGATAAAAATTGATGGTGAGAATTTAAATAGATCTAGATCCCTTGTCGCTCTTATGCCACAAAGAAGTTCTATGAATTGGAAGTTTCCAATTACAGTAGAAAAATTGGTTTCTCTTGGGCAAATAAAGTATTCAAAATCTAGAAGTAATACTCCTTTTCAAATCAAAGCTCTTCTTGCAAATCCTAATGCTTGGATTAATAAATGTTGCGAATTAGAGGCGACAATGCAAAGGGTGGGCATTGCTAATTTAGCTAATAGAAGACTCGATTCTCTTTCAGGCGGACAACAGCAAAGAGCTCTTTTGGCAAAGACTCTTATGTCTCCTGCAAAAATCTTTCTTCTAGATGAACCTTGTGCGGCTTTGGATCCTCCTGCAAAAGAGGATTTTTTGAAAATTGTTCGTCAACTTTCGGATGTAGGTCTTTCTTTGGTTGTAAGTAGCCATGACTGGGGAGAGTCTCTTAATAATTACGATCAAGTAATAGTTCTTGATAAAACTGTTTTAGCAGTTGGTAGACCTGATTCAATAAAAGATAAATTAAATGATATCAACATAAGCGCTTTAAATGAAAATAATTCCCCTTAATAAGAAAATGTTCTTATTTAATTTTGAGCTTGATAACAGTTTTGGCAAAGTCCGAAATATTCGAGTGTATGAAACAAAAGTTGAAACTTTTTGGGACTTTTTTTAGGAGTATGGATATCTTTTACAGGACAACCTTCCATCTTCGAAGTCTCTCCGCATTGAACGCAGGTCAAATGATGAATATCTCTATCAACAGGAGTATAAAGAACTTCTCCATTCGGGAGATGTCTAGAACGAATTAGGCCATGCTTTATCAAGATCTGCAGATTTCTATAAACAGTTGTCAAACCCATAGATTTACCCTTAGCCATCAGCTGCCTATGCAATTCTTGCCCGCTCAATTCATCATCACAATTATTCAGTTCATCAAGAAGTTGTTCTTGCTTTTTGGTAATGTGAGACTTAGTTACCATTGTTTCAAAAATCTTTTTTTGTCCCGTATTTTTGATCATACCGAATCTTTCGAATAATGTCTTTTATTAATAGCAACTGGTGGTTGGTTCCATTAATAATAACTATATTTTCCGGGATCTTATGTCCAGCTATGGGAACTGTATTAATCACTCATAAAAGATTACTGCAAGTTAATTTAATCTCTCATTGTGTGTTGCCTGGACTTGCTCTTGCATTAGCGCTTGGAATTCACCCTTCAATTGGTGGTGTTATAAGTGGTCTTCTGGGCTCAGTAATTGCGGAAAGTTTAACTAATAGAAAAAGTGAAAATTATGAAGCAGTTATGAATACAATTCTTGCTGGAATGCTTGGGTTTGGAGTCCTTATTATTCCTCTCCTCGGAATAAGGATTGATTTGGAGGCAGTATTATTTGGCGATTTATTGACAGCAAATTTTGGAGATTTACTTAGAACAATAATTGCTTTTTTAGTATTTATAATTTTAATGACTTTTGGATATGAAAAGGTAGTTTATGTTGGATTAGATCCAGAAGGTGCATCCGCAAGTGGTATAAACGTTTCTTTATTAAATCTTGCTTTGAGTTTTACGACGGCATTAGTAATTGTTAGTTCAATGTCAGCAGTGGGAGTAATTCTTGTAATTGCTCTGCTTTCTACGCCAACTTTGTTAGGGCTAAATAAGGCTCTTAGTTTAAGAATTGCAATGATGAGGTCTTCATTTTTTGGATTATGCATCTCACTTCTGGGATTTATTCTGTCTATAGTCTTTAATCTTTCGCCTGGACCTGCAATTAGTGTTATTTGTGTTGCATCTCTTTTGATTCCCAAGCTTCGCAAATAATTAAATCTTAAATGTCCAATCAGAGTTTAATGCTTGAGCTTCTGGATTGTTTTTTAAAGCTACTTCCATAGCCTCTTTTTTATTATTAGCTATAACAACTTCATCAAATTCTTTTCCATTTTTTTTGAGACTTACTTTGAAACGCATAAATATTTTTTAATTAATCAAAAGTTAACTACTAAACAACTATATTTAAATGGTTTTAAAAGTTAATTGATGAAATAGAAACTTTAGTTATTTTGAAGTTTTTCTACTACAGATTCTTTCTCAATTTTAGCTACATCCTGTAATCCATTAGCATCGAACCAAGGAGCGTTTTCCCAATTAAATCCTTCTCCAAAAGTATTATCAGGAGCAGCTACGTACCAGTGACATGATGAATCTGGAACATCTACAGCACATTTTGACCAGTCAGCTTCCCACTGTGGAACTTGTACCCACATCACAGATGCTAATAAAAAAGAAAAAATAAAAATCATAATTATTAGTTAGCAAAATTTTGAAAGATTTTTTTCACATTCTTTCTTTCTTTTCTTCCAGTAATTCTCAAGTATGATATTTATGCTTATTTTTAATTGACTTAAATGAATATTCTTCTGATTAAGAACTGAAATATCTTTGATTTTCATTACTCAAGCTGTCTATTTAGAACATACTTAAGACACTTTATAGATTTTTTGAAGTGAATTTATACTTAATTTTTGTCTTATTTTTGTGAAGGTAAGTATTTTTCGGGATTATTTTCAATATAAGTAAGCGAATATTTGACAACACCTACTATTACTGAAAAAAGAGCAATTGCCGAAATAATAAAAATGATTTTTTTGTAAATGCTTTTCATTATTTTTTTATTTTTTTGATTATTTTTTTTCATCAAAGCCCAAATCTTCTGAAAGATTTAAATAATTAGTAATTTATACTGTAGCCTTTTAAATTACCTACGGAGTAGATTAAACATATCAGAAACTCCTCACACACTTTTTTCTGATAACTTTAAAAGTACTCGACCACAATGTTTGAGTACTTTTTGTATTATTAGAGATGTGACAGTTGAAATAGAGGTATATCAGGCATTACAAATTTTGAATTTAGGTGTGATATTGAAGTGGTGTGTAGGAGGAATTGATTTAATTCAGTGGAAACAAGGAAACACTTGAAGTAAATCAATTTTAAAAAGATCTCTCTCTGAGGGGTCTTTTTTTTTTGATTATTAGAAATACAAATTTCATCCTAAAGATGAAAATACATATGCTTTCTTTCAAAATAATGAGATATCTCTTTACAAATTAGTAATTTTATTCGTTAGATTATGGGTTGTTGAATTCCTCTGTTAATGAAAATACTTTTTTTAGCAATTTTAATTTGTTCAAGCTTTTTATTCCCTTCTTCATCATTAGCCTCACATGTAGAACTAAAACCTTGTGTAGAAATTGCTCATTGTGTACGAGAAGAATGGAAGGTTAATAATATTGAGAAACCTTTTGAAGAAATTAAAACTTTTATCGAAAACACTCCAAGAACTGAGATTGTAGAAATTGATGGCGATTATCTTCATGCTGAGGCAACCAGTAAATGGATGAAGTATGTAGACGACTTAGAGGTATCCTTTCTACCTGAATCAAACATATTATCAATAAGATCAGAATCAAGAGTTGGAGAAAGTGATTTGGGAGTTAATCAAAAAAGAGTTGATTTACTAAAATCAAAAATGTTTTAAGATAAAAAGTTTAAAAAAAAATTATTTGTTTTTATTGTTTTTTGTATAACTTTTACTTTTTAAAAAAAAAATTGCAGATAAAAAAGTGATAATTAAGATCATGTCTTGATAATGGCAAATTTATTAGATTTTCTTTAAAAGGATGGTCATAAATTTTATATATTTATTGTTATCTAGTTTTGTTTTTTTCTGGTTTTATATAAACATTAAAAAAAATGGACTTAAATGGATAATCAAAGGTCTTTTTCAAATTGGAATATTGGTATTATTTATTGGAGGGTTTTTCAAAATATTTTTCACCTTACCCCCTAATTTATTTATAAAAATATTTTTTCTTATTATTTATACATGGTGCACTGTTGGAATAAATGTAAATTTCATGATCCCTTTGATTAGTTTGATTGACCAAAAAATAGTAAAAAAATAAAACTAAAATATGCCTTAATCGTCAGCACAAAAATAAATCTATTTCCTTAATCTGCAATATTAAAATTTATAAGATTTATTTTTTCCCTTTTGAAAGTCTTTTTCTTGTATACCTAGTCTTTAATGCCAAGTCTGTCATTATGTATATTCCAAATAAAAGAATGACTATTCCAATAAAGTATTTCATTATTTTTTATCTAATTACTATGTTTGAAATTTATTCATTATGCCAACTAATTTTAATATCTATTTCTTGAGATAAATTTCTTGTAACTGGACATTCTTTGGAAGCTTTTTTCAAAAAATCAATAGTTTCATTCGAAGTGCTCTCTGGTATAAAAATATCTATTATTAGTTCTTTTATCTTCCTCTCGCTATTTTGTGTCATTACTTTTTCAATATTTAAATATATACCTTTCAAATCAAATCCTTTCGATTTAGCTTTGATTGCCATAATGGTTAGAAGGCAAGTACCTAGTGATGTTGCTAATAAATCAGTTGGGGAAAAACTTTCACCTTTACCGCAGTGATCTAATGGTGCGTCAGTTCTAATAAGACTTCCAGATTGTAGATGAATAGCCTCACAGTTTAAATTTCCTAAATAAGAACATTTAACTTTAGTCATTTTAAAAAATTAAATTAGGAAAATATTATTAATAAAAAATTATGGAACATAACAAGATTATTGATGAGAAATTTTTTATTTGCATATTAGTGGAGTATTAAGGAAATTCATCATTCAAGTTTTGAAATCAGTTTTTATATCCATATTCCTCTAAGCAATACTCAATTAATTCAATTGATTTATTAAGAGTTCTTTTATTTTTATTTTCTAGATCGAAGCATTCATTTAAAACACGTATAGATTCATTTAAGAATGATTCTTCTTTATTTTTTAAATCTTTAACTTGATTCATATAAATTAATTTTTTAATCCCAATAAGGGGAAATATAATTATTGATATTGTAAAAATTGCTAGTTTTAATTTTTTCATATAATTAATTATTACAAATATTTTAATTTATTTAATATCTAAAAACCTTACATAGCTTAAAGAACTAAGTAATTACATATGTAACTGCTGTTATTGCTATAGCACTAATTGAAATGAAGATGTATGGAACAACCTTTAAAGGTATATATAAATTATTTTTAGACATAATTAGATCCTTTATGAAAATTCTTACATTCTCTTTGAACTTTATAAGTCTTCAAATATACAAATTAATTTTCTTTGCAAATATTCAATTCTTTTAAAAAATTAAAAAATTTATATTCATTGAATTTTCATTAAATAAAGTATTTCTAAATCCTGCCTTGAGTCCGATATTTTTCTTTTTAAGAAGATTAATTCTTCTTGGCTCATTTTTGATTCTTTTATCATCAATTCTGCTTGCTCAATTGCATGTTCTATGTTTCTAATTTTAATTTCTCTTATTTTGGGATCATCTTTACATGCTTTTTTAGTATTCTTATCTAACATATCTACTAAAAAAATCACCTTGAATTTAATCTAAATTAAAACTTCATTATGCTACTACCGCAAATTTAATTAAAATAAATTATTATATTTATAAGAACTTTATCCTTAGCTAACCCTCTCTTCAATTGATCGAGTGGGTTTTTTTTATGGTGTAATATACTCGTAGCATTTAATACTAATTTGGAAGATTCAAAACTTAATCCTGAGGAAAATAATTCAATCGAATCGTCCCCCAATTTGAATGAAGACAATAAAGATCTTAATCAGGGGACTAAAAAAGAAGAAAATGTTAAAGCATTTACAGAATTTCTAGAGAAAGCAAGTATTCAAGATTCTTCAGAAGAAAAAGTAAAACTTAGTTCTGAGCAACAAAAACCAAAAATTGACAAATCACTTTTTAAAAGATTTTTTAATAATGGATTTGATGGCATTTCAACTAATCCAAACTATAAAATGTTGGCATTATTAATAATCCTTTTAATTAATTTGTCGCTATTTTTTGTAATTGGCAATATTGGTAAAGCGTTTTTAAGAAATGCAGGAATTATGGGTTAGAAATTATTTATTTCTTTTTGGATAATCATCTTTACAATTTTGATTCTTCAAATGAAACTGTGATATTTTCTTGTCAAATTAATATTTAAATAAAATTTGGATAAAAAAGAGCCAGAAAATCCAGTTGTTTATCTTTCTAATTTAGTCAAGAAATTAGATGTAAAAAACAGAAATGGTTTAGTAGCCTTAGTAATAGTAAACCTTTTAGTAATTCTTTTATTTAAATTTTATTTGAAAGGATCTGGATTACTATCTTGAATTTGCCTGCTGGTATTATTATTCAGCATTCTCAAATTGCTTTGCTAATCTAAATGCCTTCTTAATTATTAGAAAGCCACCATATGCTCCTGCCAGTAAAGGTAATACTATTAAAGGGTTAGGGGCATAATCAGAATTATTTTTCACACCCTCAACATATTCATAACCTGAACATTTAAGAAAGATAAAGCTAAAAAATGTGAAACTCCAACCAATGATTGATAAAAAGCCACCTTTTTTATCTCCTTCGTAGAATCTGTCTAGACCTAAGCCCCAACCTCCTATTAGAAATATTCCTCTAACAACTGAATTTTTTTCTTGATTCCTAAGAATAATAAAAAAATATTCACTATGAACGTAACTTATTTGTATTTAAGGTTTGAGATGTTTTTATAAATTAATCTTTAAAATAAATTTTTAATGGATTTATTCTGTAAATTACATAAATATTATTCTGTGTTTTAATTAATCTTTTAATTAATATTTTAATTAATCTTTTAATTAATCTTTTAATTAATCTTTTAATTAATCATTAGAGATTGTATTTGAATTCAACAAGGAAATTGAAGGCCTTATATAAATAAAAATAGACCCATACATATCCTGCATAATTCTCATTTCATCGTCTAAATATACAATTGAAACCTGGCAATTTGGCGATTCTTTATTCCAAGGTAACTTATTCCATACCTCTTTAACTGGATACCATCTATCCATAAGCAATTCACTAAATAATGGAATCTTATTAAGTCCATCAACTTTGGAAACTTTTGTCTTTTGTAAGTTCATATAAAGTAGATTATTTCTTAAAACTAAATCACTTGCTAGGGTTATTACTCTTCCACCAAAAGTAGGTAATAGTTTGAACCAACCCAAGATAGGAATTGTTGTGAGCCCAAATATTGTAGTGTCAAAAGTAGATATAAACTCTTTTTTGTCAAAATCAATCTTTTGAGCAATTCTCCCAATACTTGATATCCCAAAGGATCCTACTTGCAATTGATGTAATTTAAAAAAAAGATTACTTTTAAACTCATCATTTAATGCTTTTTCAATAGCAAGGAAGAAAGGAGAACTTCGAAATAATTCAACATTAGAAAAAATTAATTCCCACTCTCCAGACAATAATTTTTCTGATATTTCAAAACTAAAGTTTTTAAGAGCATTAATCAATTCATCCATTTCATGAGCTTTTTCCTCATACATAGGAGAAATTAATTTATTTAATCTTTGCCCTCTATCTGTAACAGCAGCTATTTTATATATATTTGACTTTATCTCTCCAATTTCTTTCATAACTCCAATACAAGAAATACTAATTAATCTTAGGAGTTTAATTTGAAGTTGATGGCAATTTTAATAATGCTGGTAATAAAATCAATTAATATTCTCCCCACCTTTTACCAATATCAAAACCCCATTCAGTGGTTAATCTAATTACTTCATCATGATTCTTGCATTTTGAAAGGGATAACTTTTTACTAGGATTATTTTTTATTAGCTCAGCAATTTGAGTAAGTTGCTCTATTTTTTTTAGAAAATTACTTAGATCTTTATCTGACATTTATCTAGGAAGTAAATTTTTGATCATAAGTAAATATGTAATAAAGAACCCAGGCAACACCAATAATAAGAATTGCAATCATTATATTTACTGACCAAACTACTTCTATCATGTAATTTTTTTTGTATATTTTTAATATATCCAAAATTTAAACTAAATTAACCGTTAATAATTTAAATCAAGAACAATACACTACTTTTTCTAAGTGTTTAAAATAGTCTTAAATAGTTTTAAAAATTATGGGAGAAGCTAAGAGAAGGGAAGAGTTAGGTTTGCCCCCTAGAGAAAAGAAAAAGGAAAATCAAACATCGAAAAATCAATTAAACAAAATTTTAAATAAATATCCTTATTTACCTTTCATTTTAGGTTTTTCATTACTAGCAATATTAATTATCGATTTAGTTAATTACTACAAATAGATATATAAAAAGAGGATACTTTTAGCAGAAGAGAAAATTATCTTCGCAATTGCGAAATTATTTTTCCATAATAAAAATAAAACTCATGAAACCTATTACAACCTCATGCGTCTTAATTTTAGGGGCACTAACTTTGTTTTCAATATCTAATGCAAATGGAGCTGGTTGCAGTTCTCATACAGAGAAGAAGGCAGAAATTGAATGCTTGTCTGATGATAAAAAATGTATAGAAGCGAAAGACAATGAATCACTATACAAAGTTGAGGCCTAAATGTTTGATAATCTTGGAACTGCTCTAGTACAAGCATTAGGCTTTTTTGCTGTTTTTGGTTTTTTTGTATATCAAACTTTATTCGCAGATAGAAAACCCAAAAATTCAAAATCAAATCCTAAAAAAACAAAGATTCCCGATATAAAGGATTCAATTAAAAAAGAACCAAAAAAAGGCTTATTTAACAGAAAATCTAAACCTGTTGAAGAGAATTTACTAGTCCAAAAAAAGGGATTATTTGGGAGAAAAAAAGAAGTTATTAAAGAAGAAATTAAACCAAAGAAAAAAGGTTGGTTTAAATAAGTAAAAGTTCTTAAACTCTATTTTGATATCTTTTATACAAAAAATATTTTTAGTAACTTTA
Source organism: uncultured Synechococcaceae cyanobacterium (assembly GCA_902537395.1). Lineage (GTDB taxonomy): Bacteria > Cyanobacteriota > Cyanobacteriia > PCC-6307 > Cyanobiaceae > Prochlorococcus_A. The sequence continues at coordinate 3,045 of CACBBE010000017.1, read as the reverse complement.
TAATTTATAACAGTTGATCTTCGAAATGAACCATAGAGAAATCACAAAAAAATATAGCGAGTTACTTAACAAGGCTGAGTTTGCTACAGGACGTAAGGAAGTTGTAGGTCTTTTAAAAAAAGCTGCCAAATTGAAATCCCAGATTGAAATCAATTATTAAATCTTAAAATTTGTTTAATTCTAAATGTAAAAAATTTTTTTAAATAAGTTTTTACATGAGATAATCTGCTTAGATTATTTTTCTTATGAATAAAAAAGGTTATACAACTGAAAGCGGTGGTAGACAAAATGGTTTTGCAATTGAGCCAGAAATTAATCCTATATCAGAAGGCGAATCAAAGAAATCCATATTTTTATTTATTGGAATATTATTACCTTTTCTAATAGGCGGTTTTTATTATTTAAGGACTCTGAATATATTCTGATATTTTATAAGCCATTTTTAGCAATATATTCCTCTGAGCTAACTATATCTTGCATTAAGCTCTCTGATGAAGGATTAAATCCATTTTGCTCTAAAAAAGATTTAACCTTTTCAAATTTTTGCTGAATTTTTTTTGTATATGGAGTTGTCATCAAATAATCGTCCTTTTCTGTTGAATAGTTCATTTGATTAACGGATTACTTTTACAATTAAATTTTGCAAAATATGCAATTGATAGTGAAGTTATAAATATTACATAAATAATTTAATAGTAATAAATACTTATAAGTTGTTTGTGTGAGATCGCTATTGGTTGATTTTTTTAAAGAGTACTTATAGTAACTAGTCCCATTAAATCTCTGGACTGCAGATATTTTTGAAATACTTCAGAATAAAATGCTTTTTTAGCAGCAAATTTTGATTCGAATTCTATTACTAATCCAAGCTGTCCTCCATCCCATTCATTTGAGGCTGATTCTTGTATTAAATCTCTTTTTACTATTACTCCTCCCACAGATTTAATCCAAGGTAATACTGTTCTTATATATTCCAGAAATAAATCAGCATTTGGAATTGAAATTTTCTTTAGCCAATAGCTCTTTGTCATCAAATCAACATATTCTGGGTAGAATATAGCACAAAGAGGTAAGTATTTATCCTTAGTTATAAATTCAGCGGTTATTAGATGTATTCCGAAGATGATTTATTAAATTTACTTCTTAAATCTCCAAATTCAGAGAGTATAAGTACTATTGCCGAACAACTTGAAATTGGCCATAATTTTTCCTTCAGCAAAAATAGAAATGATTTAAAGGGCGTCTGGGAGCTTCGGTGGAGTAGTTCTAATAGTCCTTTTTTAAAATATTCGCCTTTTATTGATAACCTTCAAATTCTTGATCCCTTTAATTTAAATGGTCTTAATCTACTTAAACCTAGAGGAATAAGATCAATTATTGGTACTGGTATTTTAATAAGTCTTTATTATATAAATGAAAAAAGAATTGGGGTAAAATTTACACATGCTGGTGTTATAGGGCCTAAATTTGGAAGAAAAAATTTAAGGGCTATGAAAGAAATAAATAATGAACAATTAGGGTGGTTAGAGATAACTTATTTAAGTAATAAACTTAGAATTTGCAGAGGTGATAAAGGAACTTTATTTATTTTAAGGAAAATAAATTCTCCGACTTTGTTCAATAATTTTAAAGAAATTATTAAAATCTATTAAAAATATAAATTAATTCTTTATCCAAATAGACTTTAATACGAAATAAATTGGAAAATATTTAAAAGATTCTTTAGGTATTTCATAACTTAAGAATTTCAGTGCTTCTTCTAACCAGTACCCTATATCAAATCCTAAAAGAATTTTTTCTACAACAAACCAAAATTCTTTATCAAATATAATTCTGAAGTTTAAGTAAATATATTCCCAATGAAAGGTATTCCAATATTGGGTTAAAAATGAGGATAAAATAAGCCAAAATGATATAAATAGAAAACTTTTAAGAAATTTATAAAATTTTTTCATATACCGGCAACTGTCTTATTGAATTTCAATATCCCTTATTATTATTTGGATAAAATTTTATTTCCATTAAATATATCCAAAAAGATATAAAAATATTGAGAAAATAGTAAATTTTTGGGGCATTAATTATCTATTCTTCTTTTTTAGATTCTGAGCCTCTAAATTTTTATCCTTAAGAATAAATCCTAAAAACAGAAAAGCAAAATATATTAGTAAGCTTATTACAAAAATTAAAACTACTTTTGAAATATCCATAAATGATTTTTATAAAATAAATTACAGCATTTTTTGCTAAGTTTAATCTATGGTAATGATTTTTCATTTATCACGATAAAGAGCTTCAATTATTAAGCTAATAATAATATTAAAATTATATGCAAGTAGCTTTTGCCTGGAGCCTTTGTCTATCAGTTGGAATTGTTTTATTATCAATTATTCCATTAACTATAGGGAGAGTTAAAGCAGGATATTCTGTTGAAAATATGTCTGCTCCAAGGGCTTTATTCGATGAATTACCTTCATTTGGGAAAAGAGCAGTTTGGTGTCATCAAAATTGTTGGGAAAGTATTTCCCTACATGCACCCGCATGTCTTCTTTGTTTGATTACTTTAACTGACTCTAATATTGCAATAATTGCAGCATTTATTCATCCTATTTTTCGTTTTTTATATATTGGCGCATATGTATTTAATATCCCAACAGCTAGAGGTTTAATGTGGGCCTCAGGAGTTTTTACAACACTTTTACTTTACAAAGAGGGCTTAACACAATTGATATAAACTATTTAAACAATAAACTTTTCTAAATCTTTTAATTGATATTCATTTATTAGTTCCACTTTATTTGATTTTGCTAGTTGATGAGCATACTTTGTAAAGCCTGATTTCGATACTATTATTGCATGTGTACCTTTCCAAAATAATTTACCAGCTGAAATTTCCTGAACTGCTTTATTTCCAATAGCTTTTTCATGATCTTTGCATTGAATACATATTCTCAAATCATTTATTGAAGCAATTAAGTCAACCCCTTGATCTCCTGTATTAGGGGTTTCTTTTACTTCCCAGCCATTTTGTTTGAGAATTTCCAT
>CACBBE010000016.1 GCA_902537395.1 uncultured Synechococcaceae cyanobacterium | reverse complement strand
TGAATTTCTATTCTATTTCGGGTTGTATTAAATAGTTTTTTTATGTTAGTTGTATGATTATGCGGTCCTGTAATTGAGATATAGACAAGTCCTACCGGTTTATCTTGACTGCCTCCTTTTGGACCAGCTATTCCACTAATTGCTATAGCCCAATCTGCTCCTAATTTCTCTTTTACATTAATTGCCATGGACTCACAAACTTCTTCAGAAACAGCTCCATATTTTGTAAGCTTCTCTTCAGAAATATTTAATAATGAATTTTTTAGTTCATTACTGTAGGAAACTATACTACCTTTAAAAACTTGAGATGAGCCTGATATTGATGTTAGTGATGAGGATAGAAGGCCTCCGGTGCAGGATTCAGCGAAAACAATAGTTTGGTTCCTCTCGGTTAATTCTTTTATTAAAACGCTAGGAAGAGTATCATTATCCTCTCCAAAAATAAATTTCGAAAAATCTTTTTTTAATTTTTCTTTTACAGGTTTAATTATATTTTTAGCTTCTAGATGATTCTTTGCTCGCGCTGTGATTCTTAGTTTAACCTCTCCCAAGCTTGCATATGGAGCAACAGTCGGGTTTTTAAGATTTAATAGATCATTAATTTTTTCTGCAACACTAGATTCTCCAATACCTGTAAATTTAAGAGTATTTGAATAAAAGGAATAATTATCTGAGAATTTGGCTTTAATGAAATCACACGCCGTCTCTTCCCACATAGTTTTCATTTCACTTGGTACTCCAGGAAAAGTAAGAATAGTAAATCCTTTTATTGGTTCCCATATCATTCCTGGGGCCGTGCCCCTAGAGTTATTAATTATTTGAGCATTTTTTGGGAAGAGACATTGTTTCTTTAAGCTAGATGAATCGTCCTGGAGTTTTGAGTTTGGCAGTTTTTTTTTAATTTGATCCCATAAATGTGGTCTTTCAAAAAGAGTAACATTAAAGGATTTGGCTATTGCTTCAGTAGTTAAGTCATCTGGGGTGGGTCCCAAGCCACCAGTTGTAATTAAAAGATTACTTCTTTTTGATATTTCTTGAATTACTTTTATAATTCGATCATAATTATCACCTACAGTTGATTGCCTAAAGTGATTTAAGCCTAATTGAGATAACTGTTCAGAAATCCATTGAGCATTTGTATTTATAATATTTCCTAAGAGTAGCTCTGTTCCAATAGAAAGAATTTCAACTCCCTTGGAGTTAGTACTCATTTAATTGATGTTTCAAGTTTGCCTTCATAAAGAGGAAAACTATTACATAAGGTTAATACTCTTTCTTTACATTGGCTCTCAATTATTGAATCGTCTGGGTTAAGTAATCTATCAGCAATAATTTCGCCAACTTCAGCAAAAGCATTCTCATTAAAGCCTCTAGTAGTTAAAGCAGCAGTTCCCAACCTTAGTCCACTGGTTACAAAAGGTGATTCAGGGTCAAATGGAACGGTATTTTTATTTGCAGTGATATTCACTTCACTTACAAGCAAGTCAGCAATTTTACCAGTCATATTGATACTTCTTAAATCGAGTAAAACAATATGGTTATCAGTGCCTCCACTCACAATATTGATACCTTTATTTATTAAAGTTGAAGCGAGAACTTTTGCATTTTTTATTACTTGTTGGGAATAATTAACGAAATCTGGCTGCAAGGCTTCTCCAAATGCAACAGCTTTAGCGGCAATTATATGTTCGAGAGGACCTCCCTGAGTTCCTGGGAAAACAGATTTATCAAATTTCTTTCCAAATTCTGCATCTTTACATAAGATAAGTCCCCCTCTAGGCCCTCTTAATGTTTTATGAGTAGTTGTAGTTACTACATCACAATAAGGTATTGGATTTGGATGAAGTTTACTTGCTACAAGACCGGCAATATGTGCAATATCAGCCATTAAGAAAGCACCAACTTCATCTGCAACGTTTCTAAATGATTCAAAATCGATGGTTCTTGGATAAGCAGAATATCCGCATATGATCAATTTTGGTTTTGTTTCAAGTGCTATCTCTCTTATTTCATCAAAATTTAATTCACTAGTTTCTTTATTTACACCATAGTGAACTGCATTGAACCACTTACCACTCATATTTACTGGAGACCCATGAGTTAAGTGTCCACCATGAGATAAGTCCATACCCATGATTGTGTCGCCAGGTTTAAGTAGACTTAGGAAAACAGCAGCATTAGCCTGTGCTCCACTATGGGGTTGAACATTAGCCCAATTAGCATTAAATAATTTTTTCGCTCTCTGAATAGCTAATTCTTCGATTTCATCAACAAATTCACATCCCCCGTAGTATCTTTTTTGAGGTAATCCCTCGGCGTATTTATTTGTAAGGACGGAACCTTGAGCTTGCATAACGGCATTAGATGCGAAATTTTCGCTTGCGATTAACTCAAGATGAGTTTCCTGCCTATTTTTTTCAGAGTTGATTAAATTTGATATTACTGGATCACTTTCTTTAAGATTTTGAAGGATATTCATTGAATTTGATAAGTAATACCCATAATATAGACGATATTTTTTAGAAAAATATAAAAAGAATATTTCAGAATTTTAAACGCGCCTGGAGAGATTCGAACTCCCGACACCCTGATCCGTAGTCAGGTGCTCTAATCCACTGAGCTACAGGCGCATAATTATGTAATATCTCTGTTTCAGGGTCTCTTAGTCAACTAGATTTCGGGTAAAATATCTATTATTAACAATCTAATTATTAATATGCCTATAAAGTGGTACGGAAATGGTGATTTAGAAGATCCCATCTATAAACATTTTTCTCGAATAGTAAATTTTGTTATTCACTGCATGATATTTACAGCGATTGTAAGTGGCACGTGGCTTTTAAAAGAGATTAAATATGAAATAGGCTATTTTAATAATTTTGCAATTTTCTGGTCAGTTCTTTTGGCCTCCCATTTACTTTTCGTGATTATAAAAAAACCTAAAGATACTTCAAAACAATCAACTTAAATCAAGTTATATTTATGGACTCTCATATAAGTATTAGTGATCTAGAAAATGTTATTTCCGAGAAGGTTTTTATTAAAATAGAAAAATGGAATTTGTATCTTGGAGACGCTGGCCTAGCTAGGCATCTCGCTATTGAATGTATCGGCAATAAAGATCAAGGCCCATTGGAGGCTGCAAAATTAAGCTTGAAAGCAATAAATGTAAAAGTAGGTGATGGTGTTAATAGTATTCCACTGATTAATTTAATCACTAACTCACAAATTATCGAATTAGAGGAGATTTTGGAAAGTTTTTTTAAAAACTAAATCTCTTTTTTTGATACTTTAAATTTATTTACTTTCAAGCATTTTGTAAGAAAAAAATAAATCACAAAAAAAGTTAGAGTTCCAAATATTAATAATAAAAATTCCGCGAGATTTGAATTGAAGTTATTCGTAGTTTGGAGAATAGTAAAACAAAGTGTGCTGTCTATAATTGCTGCTAATGACATGAGGCTAATTTTCCTAAATAATTCCAAGTTAGGCAAAATGATATTTTCGTTGCGCAGATTGAAAGAAAGAAAAATACAAACTATAAAGTTGACTATAACTGAGGATAAGATTATTCCCACGACTCCAAAATTATAAGGAGAAAGATTCCCAAAATTCTTAATTGGGGCACCAATTAAGAACCAATCAAAAAAAATATTAAATACTATCCCTGCAAGTGAAGACTTAAAAGGGAAGTTTGTTTTTTCTATTGAATAGTAAGTTCTTACTAATAAATCTCTATAAACATAAAAAGGTATGCCAACTGCATAAGCAATTAGTATATTCTTAACTTTTAAAGTTGCTGAATAATCAAAAGAACCTCTTTGAAAAACTAATTGTACGATTTGATTATTGAATGTTATGAAAAATCCGGTTAAAAAAATAGCTGTCAAGAAACAGTATTCTATCCCAGATATTAATTTTTTTTGGAGACCTCTTACGTCTCTTTCACTTCTCAATTTAGAGAATTTTGGAAGTAATGGCAGAATCAAAGAGTTAGATAATATTCCTAAGGGGGCTTGAATAAGAAAGTTTCCGTAAGCTAGTCCAGATGCTGCACCTTGAAAACTTGAAACGAAAAACATATCGATAAAAACATTAATTTGACTTAGACCTGATGAGATAGATGCTGGAATTATTAGTTTGAAAATCCTCCTCTCTTCATCTTTAAATAAATTGAAGGTTGACTCTAATCTCAAGAGACCAATTCTATTTATTTCCCAAATTTGAACAACAAACTGAATTAAAGTTCCTGTCAAAGTTGCAAATGCCAGTAATCCCGAGTACGTAAAGAAATTAGAAGATATAATTTCTTGGTTGAAAATCAAACTAAATAAAATAAAAAAGATAATAGTTACGCTTGTTATTGCTGGGCTTATGCTTGATAAAAAGAATTTTCTTTGGGAATTTAAGGCGCCAAAGCTTAAACCTATGAAGCCGGATAAAGGGATGCAAGGTGTAAGTATTTTTAATTGGTAAGTGGCAATAGATTTAGCTTTGTAACTTAAATTCGGGGCCAATAAATCAATTAATAAATTGGAATTCGAGTAAATCAATATGGCTAAAATTAATAATAATATTGAAAGTTTTATGCTTATTTGAGTTAAAACAATCCCTCCATTTTTTTTGTTAAGCGGAGTTAAAACTGCAACGACTGCGTTATGCAATGGACCATTAATCCCCCCAATGATTATTAGCAAAAAACCAGGAATTATATATGCATAATTAAACGCGTCGTATGTTACACCAACCCCAAAAGCAGCAGCTATAAATATTTGTCTTATACATCCAGCTAATTTACTTAGACTAGTACCAAACGAAATTGAAAAAACATTATTTTTTAAAAATGAATGCATTTGGATTCGTCTAAATTTTTCAATTAGTTTAAGTTTCAATTATATTTGATTTTTAATTAACGACATATTTATGAATGATCGGATAATTGATTTTGATCCATTAATTGAAGGGGTTTTAATTAAGAGGTATAAAAGGTTTCTTGCAGATATTAAATTAGAGAGTGGAGAAATAGTTACTGCGCATTGCGCTAACACTGGCCCAATGAAGGGACTTTTGAGTGAGGGAGCAAAAGTAAGAATAAGTGTTTCCACTTCTCCAAAAAGAAAATTACCTTTTACTTGGGAACAGATATGTGTTTTTAATGCAAAAAATGAGGAGGTTTGGGTAGGTATCAATACTCTATTTGCAAACAAGTTAATCAAAAAGGTTATTGAGAAAAATCTGCTAATAGAAATAATAGGGGAAATAGAGACAATTAAATCTGAAGTTCCCTATGGAAAAGATAAAAAAAGCAGAATTGACTTTTTTTTAACCCCAAAATCTTCAAATCCTGATAAACGTAACATTTATATAGAGGTTAAAAATACGACTTGGATTAAAGAAAAAGTAGCTCTATTCCCAGATACAGTAACGAAAAGAGGCCAAAAACATCTCATGGAATTAAAGGAATTAATTCCTGAAAGTAAAAGTGTTTTAGTACTTTGTATAACTAGAAAAGACGCTTGTTTTTTTGCCCCCGGAGATGATGCAGATCCCTTATACAGCAGTCTTTTTAGAGAATCTTTAAGTGCAGGAATGATAACTATCCCATGTTCTTTTGAATTTCATAAAGACCATGTATCATGGAAAGGAATTAAACCTTTGAAATAAATAAAATCTTGATAATTTGAATCTCTTTAAAAAAAAAATTTATAAATTTAACAGATATAGTTTTAAGGTGCAACTATAAAATTGGTAACAACGACTACTAGACACTAATAAGTTTTTTGAGCAAAATTGAATATGAAAGGAAACAGCACAAACTGTTTTTTTGCAGATCTAATTTTTTTTTATGACCACTGCTTTGCAAACGCCTCAAAGGCGCTCTAGGTCCAGATTACAAGATGCAAGTCTTGTTAATGGACCTATGCTCCTTTTGAGGAGTATTCGAGGATTTAGTTCAAACCGCTCAATGTTGTGGCTTGCGACTGTTCCTTTAGCTTTGTTTGGTTTAGGTATTTTTAATCTTTCAGCTCACGCAGCTGATTTACCTGAGTTGAATGCAGCTTTTCTTGCTAACAATTTATGGCTTTTGATCGCTACTATTTTAGTGATCTTTATGAACGCTGGTTTCGCTATGGTTGAGGCAGGTATGTGTCGTTCTAAGAACGCAGTAAACATCCTTGCTAAAAACCTATTCGTATTTGCTCTAGCTGTAACCTCTTATTGGTTTATTGGCTATTCATTAATGTACGGAGGTAGTGTTGCTGACGGATGGCTTTATTTTGGAGGCTTATTTTTTGATCCAACAGTTACTGCAGATATGGTAACTGATGCTGGATTAGTCCCAACAGTTGATTTCTTGTTCCAGTCTGCATTCGCAGGAACTGCGGCAACTATCGTATCCGGTCTTGTTGCTGAAAGAGTTAAATTTGGAGAATTTGTTGTTTTTGCTGTCGTATTAACTGCATTTATATATCCAATTGCTGGAAGCTGGAAATGGAATGGCGGTTGGCTTGATTCTTTAGGTTTTGTAGACTTTGCTGGTTCTTCAATTGTTCACTCAGTTGGAGCATGGGCGGGTCTTGTAGGAGCTATGCTTCTTGGACCAAGAATTGGCAAATACTCTGATGGGAAACCACAGGCTATGCCAGGTCACAACATGGCTATAGCTACTCTTGGTGCATTAGTTCTATGGATAGGTTGGTATGGATTTAACCCCGGTTCTCAACTTGCTATGGATCAATGGGTTCCATATGTTGCTGTAACAACTACTTTGGCAGCAGCAGCTGGTGCTATTGGTGCAACTATTGTTTCAACATTAACTTCTGGTAAGCCTGATCTTACAATGATAATTAACGGAATCCTTGCTGGTTTGGTTAGTATCACTGCTGGTTGTGGTGATATGACTCTTGCTGGAGCCTGGTTCGCAGGACTAGTGGGCGGAATAATCGTTGTATTTTCTGTTGCAGCACTTGATGCCGCTGAGATCGATGATCCTGTAGGAGCATTCTCTGTTCACGGAGTTTGTGGTGTATGGGGTACTGTTGTTATCGGTCTTTGGGGTACAGCTGTTCAAGGTGATGGAGCAGGTATGGGATTGTTCAATGGAGGAGGTATTACCCTTCTTCTAGTTCAAGCTCTTGGTGCCGCAGCTTATGCTATTTGGACACTAGTTACTTGCTGGATTGCCTGGTCTGTAATTGGAGGATTATTCGGTGGAATCCGAGTATCTGAAGAGGAAGAGACTCAAGGCTTAGATATAGGAGAGCATGGAATGGAAGCATATCCAGATTTTGCATCTGCTAAATAATCTAACTGAAAACTGATTTAAGAAACCTGACTTATGTCAGGTTTCTTTTTTTTTGCGAAAAATTATTTAAAACGTTGTAATATATAAAAATGGATACTCAAGCTTTTAGAAGATCCCTTCATCATTCTGATAGATACAATAGAAGGGGTTTCGATTCTCCAACAAAAAGAGCTCAAGCGTTAGAAGAAGCTTACCAAAGTGATTTGATAAGCTCTATCAGGGATAATGGCTTTACTTACACTAAAGGCAGACTAAATATTAAGTTGGCCCAAGCCTTCGGTTTCTGTTGGGGAGTTGAAAGAGCTGTAGCAATGGCTTATGAAACTAGAAGACATTACCCAAATGAGAATATTTGGATAACAAATGAAATAATTCATAATCCTTCAGTTAATGATCATTTAAGAAAAATGAATGTGAAATTCATTTCAGCTAAAAATGGAATTAAAGATTTTTCTTCAGTTTCTAATGGTGATGTTGTTATTCTTCCTGCTTTCGGAGCTACTGTTCAAGAAATGAAACTCTTGCATGAGAAAGGTTGTCACATAATCGATACAACTTGCCCATGGGTTTCTAAGGTTTGGCATACAGTTGAAAAACATAAGAAACATATTTTTACATCTATTATTCATGGAAAATTTAAGCATGAAGAGACCCTTGCTACAAGTTCATTCGCAGGTAAATATTTAGTTGTACTTGATCTAGAAGAAGCAAACTACGTATCTGAATACATTCTGGGTAGAGGTAATAGAAATGAGTTTATGAACAAATTTGCTAAAGCTTGTTCTAATGGATTTGATCCTGATAAAGATTTAGATAGAGTGGGAGTTGCAAATCAGACAACTATGCTTAAGAGCGAAACTGAGGAAATTGGAAAGGTTTTTGAAAGGACGATGTTAAAAAAATTTGGCCCAGAAAATTTAAATAGCCACTTTTTAGCTTTTAATACTATTTGCGATGCAACTGAAGAAAGACAGGATGCAATGTTTTCTTTGGTTGATGAAGACCTTGATATTCTAGTAGTTATTGGAGGCTTCAACTCTTCTAATACTACTCACCTACAAGAAATAGCAATTACTAAAAATATTGCTTCCTTTCATATTGATACGCCAGAAAGGATATCAGTTAAAGAAAACTCAATATTTCATAAACCACTAGGATCAGAATTAGAACTTAAAAATAATTTTCTACCTAGTGGAAAAATTAATGTTGGAATCACCTCAGGTGCATCTACTCCCGATAAAGTCGTTGCAGATGTTATTGAAAAGTTAATTGATATTGCTTCCTGAATTTTAGTTCATTATTAAATTTGCTTAGTTTTTTTAATTTATTAGTCAGATAATTCCAAAAGATCTACTTTATTAACTAGAATAATCAAAAATTATCGAAGTATGGAAGACAAAGCACAAACTAATCAGGTTCAAACTGCAAGTATGAATAGAACTAAAGCTCCCCAAAAAGTTGAAGTTGTAGTTGCCAATTCATCTTCAGGGTCAGAAGTAAATATTCTTGGAGAACTATCCATTTTTGTATTAAGAATAGGTTTTTGTGCGTTGATGATTCATCATGGACTTGAGAAACTTCAGGATCCGCAGGGTTTTGCCGAGTTTGTAGTCGGTAAGTATTTCCCATTTTTGCCTGGCGATCCTGTTATTTGGACTTTTGGAGCGGCAATTACTCAACTGGTATGCCCAGTTGGATTGGCTTTAGGTATTTTTGCGAGGCTTTCTTCTCTTGGTCTATTCTCCACCATGGCATTTGCAGTTTATTTTCATCTCCTTGATACTGGACTAGAAGGTTTTCCTCTGGCAGTGGTTGAAGGTCATAATTATGCTTTCGAATTGTCCTTTATATATGGAGCTATTTCTCTTTATTTTCTATGTGCAGGTCCAGGCAGGCTATCTTTATTCAGAAAAACTAACAAGATTACCTATTATCCAAAATCAACTTAATTTAATGTAAAAAATGCCTTTTTTGGGTAAATACCATCGAGATTCCTTTTAAATTACACATATCAATACTTTCTTGGTCTCTTAGACTTCCTCCAGGTTGAATAATAGCTTTGATTCCATATTCATTTGCTATTTCTACAGTATCTGCAAATGGGAAAAACCCATCGCTAGCCAAGACAGCATCAGAACATAACCTTCCAGCTGCTTTTAATGCAATTTTTGCTGCTCCAACTCTATTCATTTGTCCAGCTCCAATACCAATAGTTTTTTGGTCTTTCGCAATAACAATGGCATTAGATTTCACATGTTTACAAATTTTCCATGCAAAATTTAGATCTAAGTAAATTTGATTGCTCGGATTATTATTAGTTACTGAAATCCAATTTTCAGTTTTTTCTTCACTATCGTCAGTATCTTGAACTAGTAATCCCCCCATTATTGATTTAGTAGAATTTTGATTCTTTTTTGGAAGTTGATCTTTTGAAAACTTTAAAATTCTTAAATTCTTTTTAATTTTTAAAATTTCTAAAGCTTCCTCATCAAAAGATGGAGCGACGACACACTCTAAGAAAATATCTTTGAGGTGAATTGCGGTCTCAATATCAACATTTGAATTAAAAGCAACAATTCCTCCAAATGCACTAACAGAGTCGCATTCCAAAGCATTCAAAAACGCCTTAGAAGCTGAATTACTTATAGAGGCACCACAAGGATTATTGTGTTTTAAAATAACAGATGCAAACATGTCTGTTTTAAGTTCATCTTTTTCTGTGTAACCAAATTCTAAAACTGTTGAAAGTGCTGACTCTAGATCTAATAGATTGTTATAACTTAATTCTTTTCCTTGTAATTGTTCTGCCGAATTCCATCCAATGTTATTTAAACCATACCAGAAAGCTTTTTGATGTGGATTCTCCCCATATCTTAAGGTTTTTATTAGTGGATAAGATGCAATATATTTGGAAGATTGTAAATCTCTTTCTTCTCTTATCCAATTAGATATTGCAGTGTCATAGTCTGCTGTATGCTGAAAAGCTTCAAGGGCTAATTTTGCCTTATATGAGTCTTTCAATTCACCTTTTTTACTTTCTTCAAGAAAATTTTGATACTGACTAGGATCTACTAAAACGGAAACATCTTTATGATTTTTAGCTGCAGAACGAATCATAGATGGCCCTCCGATATCGATATTTTCAATAGCTTCTTCCCATTTAGCTCCCTGATATATAGTTTTTTTAAAAGGATATAAATTTACAACTACTAAGTCAATTAATTCAAGATTGTTAGCTTCTATATCTTTTTTATGTTCTTCATCGGTTCTTTTAGCTAATATTCCCCCGTGTATTTTTGGATGTAAAGTTTTAACTCTTCCGCCAAGAATTTCTGGAGAATTAGTAAAATCAGCAACTTTAATAACTGGTATTTTAGCCTCTATAAGATGTTTGGCAGTTCCTCCACTTGATAGGATTTTATAATTAAATTGCTCTACCAATTCCTTACAAAATGGGATTATATTTTTTTTATCAGAGACACTTACTAAAGCTAATGGAGACATTATGGGAAAGTTTACTTACTTAAGAATATAAACATGAAATATGCTATCGATCATGAATTTGTCTCGATTAGCTCTCAAACTGCAACTCATAGAATTATTTTGATGCATGGTTGGGGAGCCGATTCAGATGATCTTTTAACATTTGGAAAGGAGATGACTGAAAAAATAAATCTTGATTTTGAGGTAATTTCTTTGAGGGCCCCTGGACTACACCCAAGCGGTCAGGGAAGACAGTGGTATGGATTATATCCACATGATTGGAATGGAGCTGAGGTTGAAGTAAATAAACTTTTAGTTACATTAAAAAAATTTGATATTGATCAGATTCCACTAAAAAAAACAATTTTGATGGGGTTTTCTCAGGGTGCGGCAATGGCAATTGATGCGGGATTTAAGTTAAATTTTGGATTAATTGTTGCTTGTAGTGGTTATCCTCATCCCAACTGGGACCCTATAGAAAAATTCTCGCCATTAATTATTAGTCATGGTTTATTCGATGATGTGGTCCCTATAGATGCTTCTAGGACTATTTATGAAAAGATAAAGAGTAAGTCTTCTAAATTTTGTGAATTCTTAGAATTCGATGGATTTCATCAAATTGATTCAAATTTAATTAATTTTATCAGTTCAAATATAAGTAATATTTTTTAAACAAAAGCATATTCATATTCTTCAATCTCTTCCCAATCATCGGCAGTAAGTTCTAGACCCTCAAATATTTTTTCTTCACCAATTCCTTCTACTACAACTTTTAGTGATGGAAATAGAAAATGATTTTCTTCAGCATATTGAGCGCTAAATAAGCCTTTTTGACCCCAAAAAAATCTATCGGTAGTATGTTCATTTCTTCTGACATTAAAAACTGAAGGTGCAGAGAGACCATTTTCAGCTATAAATCTTCTTGCTGCTGTAACTGGTTTATGTTTACCAGTTTCGATATGATAAATAGGCACATGTGCCATTACTCTTTGGCCAGCCAATCTTCTTCTGCTGATTCTTTTTCTTTTTTTTGACATTGATTGGTACTCCTGAAATTATTAATGAGATTAGTCTTATTTTTTTTTACTAATCTTATATATGTGATTTTAAATTCACTTCAATTACATAGAGGACCCATCAACCCCTGATGTAGCTTAAAATATGATTAAATGTTCATATTTAAGGCTGGCAAAAGTCAGACCTCTTTATATATCTTAATACTTTTTTCATATTTTACAAGCCCTTTTTCAAGTTTTTTTTAAAAAATTTCTCAAAATTTCATTAATTATGAATCTATCAAAAAAATTTGAAGAATTGATCATAAAACAACTAGAAAGTTTTGGTTGCTCAATGGGCGTGACTAATTTAGTTATGTATCTTGCATCAGCTAAGCAAGGAACTAAAGCATCTTTTGAAATGGTTGGTCAATGGCCACAAATTGATAGGCTACTGACATCAATAGAAGATGATCCTTCACTAAAAGTTTCATCGCCTAATAGAAGATGGTACCCGCTACAAGAAAACGATATTCTACTTGGTGTCCTCAGGGTAGAAACTGATTTGAAAGGGGGGAATTGGCCAGTATCTCTCGATTCTAGATTAAAAGCGCTTTCAATATCTTTAGCTAAATGCGTCTCTATCGAATTAGAACGCCAAAATAAAAATGAAGAAATCAATTATCTAAAAAATCAGGTCAATGTCATAATTCATCAATTAAGGAATCCATTAGCTGCTATTAGGACATATGCAAAATTATTAATAAAAAGACTTGGTTCAGATGATGATTCTATTGAAATAGTCGAACGCATGATAATAGAGCAAAAACAAATTAATCAATATATGGATTCTTTTGCGCAATTAAATTCACCTATTCAACTTCCTCTGGAAATTGGAGAGGAAAGATTATTATTACCACCAAATTTAGATAATAAAAAGATAATAACTGTTCAGAGTTTATTGAGACCAATATTAGAAAGGGGTAAAGCAAATGCGGACTTAGAGAATAGAGATTGGACTGAACCTTCTCTTTGGCCAGATTGGACTATATCGCCATTAAAGGCAAAATATGCTGTAATCGCTGAAATTGTGGCAAATCTATTAGAAAATGCGTTTAAATATGCCCAACAAGATGCTGAAATTGGAATCGCCTTCACGAGTAATGGACTTTGTATATTTGATGATGGCAAAAAAATAACCAAGAATGAAAACGAGAAAATTTTTGAAAAAGGATTTAGAGGATCTGCCGCTAAAAAGAAGGATGGCACTGGTGTGGGACTTTTTTTAGCGAGAAAATTAGCAAAACAAATTGGAGGAGATTTGAGATTGCTGGAAAATAAATCTATTGATAATACTGCGAAATCAAAAAATCTTAAGAAGAAAAATATTTTCTATTTAGAACTACCTATAAAAGAATTGCATGCATAAACAACATTGCTGTTTCAACTAGTACAACACTTGCGCCGCAGGCATCTCCGTTGAAGCCTCCAATTTTATTACCCAGTATGTTTGGGATAGAATAGCTTAGAAAAATACCAATCAAAATAAGAATTAAAAATTTAGTTAATATTGCTTGGGATGTCATTGAAACAAATTGGTATGCAATGAAAATTAAAAGAAAAATAATGGAGATCAAAGATTCTTTTTTAAATCCATTCCAAAACTTTTTGTGACTAATAGATTTTTTCTTATAACTCATATATTTAAACTTTTCTATAAAAAATAAATTTGAAAATCTTCCCCAAAACAAGCATATAGGTAAAACAAAAATTATTAGGTTTTGAATTTTCAGTATGCAAGCAATTTGAATTAAAGTTATAAAAACTAAAGCTTGAACGCCAAAGGAACCAACTTTACTGTCTTTCATAGCTTTTAAACGTTTCTTTTTACCCGCAAAAATACCATCGAAAGTATCCATTAAACCATCAATGTGTAGACCACCAGTAATTAAATATCCTGAAGCCAAACAAATTAATGCTGATGCATAAATTGACCAAGAGTTTGATGTTAAAAAAAGAAAAATATAACTCTGTATTGTTCCAATCAAAAATCCTAAAGGCGGGGCAAATTGTGCAATATTTTTAAATTCGGGATTAATTAAAGGTATCTTTGGAAATGTTGTGTAGAAAATCCAAGATCCTGCCAAATTTTTTATTAAATATTTTTTGATGAGATAAAAGTGGATTCAATATTAAATAATAGGGTAGATTAATGAAAAAGGATCAAAAAATTTTATAAATTATCGTGTTTGAATTTGAAATTACATCGAATTGCATTAACACAGCGGCAAGAACTGGTATATTTCATACACCAAATGGTCAGGTAAACACACCTAAATTTATGCCTGTGGGTACTTTGGCAACGGTTAAAGGAATTTCATCTAAGCAATTAACCTCTACAGGATCAGAAATGATTCTTTCTAATACCTTTCATCTTCATTTACAACCTGGAGAAAAACTAGTTAAAGAATCTGGCGGAATACATAAGTTCATGAATTGGCCTAAGCCTATTCTTACTGATTCAGGAGGATATCAAGTTTTTAGTTTGGCCAAATTAAATAATATTTCTGATAAAGGCGTGGAATTTAAAAATCCAAGAGATGGTAGTCATGTTTTTTTATCACCTGAAAAAGTAATACAGATTCAAATGGATCTTGGATCGGATGTTGCGATGGCTTTTGATCATTGTCCTCCGTATACAGCTAACGAAAATGATATTGAGGACTCTTTACAAAGAACTCATTCATGGTTGCAAAAATGTGTTGAGACTCATCAGAAATCCAATCAAGCATTATTCGGTATAGTTCAAGGTGGAAAGTATCCGAGATTGAGAGAATATAGTGCAAAATATACAAGTTCTTTTGATCTACCTGGAATAGCAGTGGGAGGTGTAAGTGTTGGCGAAGCACTCGAAGAAATACATAGTGTAATTAATTACGTCCCGAAATTCTTACCAATAAATAAACCAAGATATTTAATGGGAATTGGCTCCTTAAAAGAAATTGCTCTAGCTGTTGCTAATGGATTCGATATATTTGACTGTGTTTTGCCTACAAGACTAGGAAGACATGGGACTGCATTTTTTAATGATGAAAGATTGAATTTGCGAAATGCTCGATTTAAAAATGACTTTTCTCCGATTGACAAAACTTGTAAATGCGAAACCTGTAAATCCTATTCTCGAGCATATTTGCATCATCTAATTAGAAATGACGAAATATTAGGCCTAACTCTTATAAGTTTGCATAATATTGCTCACTTAATAAGATTTACCAATGCAATTTCTACTGCAATTAGAGATAATTGTTTTACAAATGATTTCGCTCCTTGGAAAACATCCTCTATTGCTCACCATACGTGGTAACGTCTTATCATAATTAATTAAATTATCAAAAAGGTGCTCATTCTATTTAATACATTCGCTGAATTGCCCGAGGCTTATAAGGCCTTTGCTCCAACTGTTGATGTTCTTCCTCTGATTCCTTTATTTTTCTTTTTATTAGTGTTTGTTTGGCAAGCTGCTGTTGGATTTAAATAAAATTATTTTAGTTTAGATTGTTAGTATTAGACTGGATTTTCAAGTAAAATCGCATCTCCGGAATTTTCTACTGCACTCTCTATAAAATCAGCAATTTTTAATGCTCTTGAGGCTTGCTCACCATCCACCTCAGGTATCTCTTTGCCCTGAACGCACTTAAGAAAATGCTCCAATTCTGCATAAAGAGGTTCAATGGAGGTTGTGCTAACTTCTTCAACATATCCGTCATTTCTATAAACTAATTCTCCATGTTCTGCAGTGTATGATTCATGAGACTTTCTATGGATTTGAAGAGAGTGATTTAAAAAATCAGTTTCTACTAGTCCGTTTTGGCAGTGAGCACTTAAACTCCTAATTTTTTTGTGACTCATTTTACTGGCAGTCAAGCTTGCAATAACATTATTTGTAAAAACCAAAGTAGCATTGACATAATCTATTAATCCTGCACTATTTCTGCCTCCAACTGCCGCTAATTTTTGTATTTTCGAGTTGACGAGTTCTAAAATTAGATCAATGTCATGGATCATTAAATCCATTACTACAGATACATCATTTGCTCTATCTGCATGAGGACTATGTCTTCTTGCTTCCAAAACAACAATTTCTTCATCATGAACTATTTTATTTAGTTCTCTAAAAGCAGGATTAAATCTTTCAATATGCCCAACTTGTAATAGACAGTTACTTGCCTTAGCGGCCTCTATTAAAGATTTTGCTTCTAACTCATTAGCTGCAATTGGTTTTTCAATGAGAACGTTAGTACCTTCCTTAAGACAATCTAGTCCTACTTTTTGATGAAGTAGTGTTGGGACAGCGATACAGATAGCATCAACTTTTGGAATTAAGTCTTTATAGTCTTTGAACCATTCACATTGGAATTGCTCAATAGCTAATTTGCCTCTCTCTTCATTTGGATCTGCAACTCCAATGAGATTTGCATCTTTGAGCAAACTAAGTACTCGAGCATGATGCCAACCCATATTCCCTATACCTATGACTCCAACCTTTACTGGTGATGAGGTTGGCTGCATAATTTCAAATCCATATATTAATTATCATTATCCTCTATAGGAAGCCACATTTAGCTTTTGGGAAGAATAACTTTAACACGATCAATTTTTGGACCTGACATAGAAATAACTTCAAATTTAATGTTACTAAAATCTAAAACATCGCCAATCTTTGGAACCATTTGAAATTTTTCTAGCAGAAATCCAGCAAGGGTATGATAATCTGCCCCTTCTGGAATAGAACATCCTAACTTTTTATTTATATCTATAATTTCTGATTTTCCCGCTATTGACCATTTTTTAGAGAAATTATCTAACATTCTCATATCTGAATAAATTCTATTATTGAGCATTTCCTCTCCAACTATTTCGCCATTTAGATCAGCTGCAGTTATGAGTCCCTCTGTACCACCATGTTCATCAACTACTAGTAAAAACGGATTGTAGTCTCTTACTATTGGAAATATTTCTGCTAGTGAACATGTTTCAATTATTTTTGTTACTGGTAAAAGGAATGGCTCTAATAATGTATCGGCTTCCATTTCACCTTTTGATATTGGTTTAGCTATGTAACGCAAATCTAATACACCCAATACATCATCTAAAGACTCACCAATCACAAAGAAGCGAGCATGTCGAGTTTTATCGACTTGTTTCATAAGTTCTGAAAAGGTTATATTTTTTGGCAAAGTTACCATTTCAGATCTTGGAATCATCACTTCTTTAACCTGTGTATCTTTTAGAGCAAAAACTCCTTCAAGAATATTCTTCTCATCTGGTTTTAAACCTGTTACGTTATCTGTCTCTATAAGAGTTTCTAATTCTCCAGCAGATAAACCCGAGTTTAAAGAATCCCATTTGTTATTTAAATTGAACAAGCCTAAACAGGCGCTAGCAAAGAATTCTATTGCTTTCACTATAGGATTCATAGCTTTTCTTACGGCGTCGAATATTGTGGTTAACCTTAATGCAGCAGATTCTGGATTGTTAATTACTAAAGCTTTTGGAATTAGTCCAGAAACAAGAGTAACAACTAAAACAACAAATAAAAATAATAGAAGATCATAAAATCTATTTGATAAAATATTGCTCTTCCAATAATCATTAGCCAGGTTATTGCTTAGCCATCCAATTGCAATTAATGAAATTGTCACTCCAAATTGGGAAGCAATTAATGAAGATCTAAAGCGTTTTTGAATTTTTAAAATTGAAAATGCTCCTTTCTTTTTTTCTTCTATTAACCTTAAAACTTTACTTGGCCTTATTAATAAAAAAGAAAGTTCACTCGCTGCGAAAAAAGCTGGTAAGAATAAAAGAAATAAAAGTAGAGTTATTTTCATTCAATAACAAATGAATAATGGGGGTGGCGAGGATCGAACTCGCCTTAGCCAAATTATGAGTTTGGTGCATTCACCAGATTGCTACACCCCCAAGGGAATTTATGTAATTTTAATTACATTGAATTTCAATATACAATATAAAAATAATATTTCAAAAAACACCTCATTAGAAAGTTTTTGTGAGATTTCTTTTTTTTCTTCTAATCTTTAAATATTAATTTAACTTTTAATGATGGGCAAATTTTCGGCTAAGCATGATTTAAATAAAGCAAAATTGTTAAAACGGTTAATTGAAAAATCCTACAAGAAAGGAAACTTTACTTTATCCTCAGGGAAAAAAAGCAGTCATTACTTGAACTGTAAACCGGTATCATTAAATGGCCAAGGCTTAAACTTAATAAGTGATTTATTTTTAGATTTGAAGGACTCAAAGTCAAAAGCCGTAGCAGGATTGACATTAGGTGCAGACCCTATAGTAAGTGGATTAATTGTCAAAGCAGCTTTGCATGGCAAAGACCTTGATGGTTTAATAATTCGGAAAGAAATCAAAAAATACGGTACCAAAGCTGGAATAGAGGGCCCTACATTAGAAGAAGGGACTTTGGTAACTGTCTTAGAGGATGTCGTTACAACTGCTGGTTCAGTAATAAAAGCTATAAAAAAATTACGAGAAAATAATTATGTTGTTGAAGAAGTTTTGTCTATTGTTGATAGGCAAGAAGGGGGATTAGAAGCCCTTGAAGATGAAAATGTTAAATTAAAGAGTCTTTTTACAATAAAAGACTTTTTATAATTATTTCAAAATGCAAGATATAAAAAAAAAGTTTTGGCTTGAAAAGTTTGATTGTTTTTCAATTACTGGAAAAGATGCCAGAAAATTTTTGAATGGAATAACAACAGGTAATATTCTTAATTCAGAAAACAAAGTTATCAAAACTTGTTGGTTAACTCCAAATGGAGTTCTAAGGTCATTAATTGAAATTCTTTTTTTAGAAAGAAGCTTAGAAGTAATTATCTTGGCGGGTAACACAAATGAAATAATTGATTACTTTAATCAAATTATTTTTCCAGCGGACGATGTACTTCTGAGTGAACCTTCCTCGATAAATAGAATTCAGGAAATTGATGAATCTATTTCATGGAGAACTTACCAGCCTATTTTCTTCAAAAAAGAAGATAAAGAATTTGAAATATATAAAAATAAACTAAATTTACTAAATTCCGATGATTTAAAACTTTGGAAGATTAATCAGGCAATACCATCATTAGAAATGGAAATAAACGGAAAAAATAATCCTCTTGAGCTTGGATTACAAGATCTTATAGATTTTAATAAAGGTTGTTATTTAGGTCAAGAAACAATGTCAAAAATAAAAAATGTTTCTTCTTTAAAACAGGAAATAAGGATTTGGAAATCAATTGAATCTAATTTGAATTTAGACTTAGAAGATAAAAATTTATATATAAATTCTGCTAAGGATATTTCTGTAGGCAAAGTCACCAGTTTTTTTAAATCAGATTGTCAAATAAAAGGTTTAGCTATGATAAAAAGAAAATATTTAGAGGAAGAAAGTTATTTTTTTTCAGAAATTTTTGGAAAAATTATTATAAGTAAATCTGTAGGATCAATTTTTCTTTAATCGATTTTTGATTAAATATTCTGCAATTTTTAGAGTAGCAAAACAATCATCTTTGTTATATTGGATAATTTTCTTTAAAAATATTTGGTTTTCTGTAATTTGATATTGAATCCACCAATAAAGTGCTTTCGAGCCACTTACATTTTTCTGCGCCCATTCAAATCCAAGCCAATTAGAAACAGTTTTTAAGCCATAGTTTTTTAGTGGTAATATCCAAGACTTTCTTATTAAGGTATGTAAGTCAATAAATCTGGAGGAAATTGAATCAATTTCTTCAAAACTAAAATTTAGTTCTTTAGCAATATTAATTATTGATATTTTTTCAGTTTCTCCGTAATGCAAAACTGGCCATTCATTGTTTGAAAAAAGTATTTCAATAATTTGCCTGTAAGATTCTCCTTTATTATTTTTAAGATTTAAGATTGGTTCATAAATAAGATCTTCTTTTTTTATAGACAAATTATTTACTTTTAAAAATCCATATAAAAAATCATGCTTTTCATCTGGATTTGACTCGATATCAAATATGTAAAATCCTGAACATATTTTTTCTAATAGGTCTTCCGTATTATTTTTATTAGAAATGAAATATGGTTCTCCAGAGATATATGCTTGTGCTTGCTTTACAAATATGGATGCTTTTTCATACTTCTGATCTTTGAAATTAGATAATTTCTCTCCAAGTTGTTTTTCGCTACACGAAGCTAATTTTTGGGTATTAGTTATTCCGTTTGCTTTGAGTAACGAAGCCGTTTTGGACCCTATTCCATCTATATCTGTTAGATATTCATTTTCTTTTGCTTCTTTGTCACAAAATTTTTGCCAGGAACAAATAGTACATTTTTTTCTATCTTGAGTTATTTCTGGTATAGATCCCTCCAAGCATTCATTCAAATTTAATAAAACATTTAAAACTTTTTTTCTTAATTTTTTATTTAAATAAATTTCTTCAACTTTAACTTTTTTATAAAAAGTTGAAATTACTAATCCTTTCTCAATTTTAGATTCTTGAAAAGATTCCAAAAGCATAGAACAAAAACCTAAGTCGAATAAATGTTCTTTAGTTGTTTTGTGGCCTAACTTATAAACAGCAGGTAAATATTTATATTGCCCCCATTTACTTTTACCTTTAGTCTTTAAAAGTAATTGTGGAAGTATCTCTGCGTTTATATTTTGGAAAAGATTCCCTTTGATTTTTAATCCAATTACCCCTTGATAACCATTTTCACAGGCTTTTAATCCTGTATATATTTCACCATTACAAAATTCAGAGAAAATTTGAAACTGATTAATTTTATCTATAGCTTTATAGGGAGACCAAACTTCATAAGATTTTTTACCCTTAAAATCGAGCCATGCTTTTCTTTTGCATCTTGTAAAACTTTTTAAATGAAGAGAATTCAAATTATTTTTTAAGGGAGGTTTTAAAATTTACTCATATAAATTAGTATAGATAATTAAAAGAAATCTAGGAAATTTGAAATTTGAGAGCTGATAAATTAGATAAGATAAAATTTGGAACTGATGGTTGGAGAGGAATTATTGGTTTTGACTTTAACCTGTCCAATCTTTCAAGAGTTGTTGTCGCTGCATGTCAGGAGTTGCATTATCAATACTATAAAGAAGTTAATTCAAAGAAAATTATTATTGGATATGATCGTAGATTTATGGCTTGTGAATTCGCTAAGCAAATAGTGCCTTTTGTAAGAGGATGTGGTTTCGAACCAATCTTATCTGATAGCTTTGTTACAACACCCTCTTGTAGTTTTTATGCCAAAGAAGTCGGTTGTCTTGGAGCGTTAGTAATTACAGCCAGTCATAATCCATATAATTGGCTAGGTCTGAAAATAAAGAGCTTTAATGGATGTTCTGTCGACGAATCTTTTACAAGTGAAGTTGAAAAAAGATTAATGCTTGGAAATTCAATTGAAAAAATAGATGGTATTAATCAATTGGTAGATATTAAGAAATTTCATTTAGAAAGAATCAAATCCTTATTTGATATTGATAATATTTCCAAGAAATTAAAAAAAATGAAATTGAGAATTTTTGTAGATTCTATGCATGGTTCAGCTGCAAATTGTATGGCTGAGATTTTTGCTTCTAATGATTTAGAAGTTATTTCAGAAATCAGGAAAGATGCTGATCCTTTTTTTGGAGGAAAACCTCCTGAACCTCTTTTGAATTATGCAAATGATCTAAAACAAACACTAATGAAAAATTCAACAAATGAAGTGAAAACTTTAGGAATTATATTTGATGGTGATGGTGATAGAATTGCGGCAATTGATGAAAAAGGAAGATACTCTAGTACTCAAGATTTACTCCCATACTTTATTAGCTATTTGGGCGAAAATAAAAAAAATTCCTATCCAGTTTTAAAGACTGTTAGTGGTTCAGATATTATAAAAAATATATCAGAGAGTCAAAATAGAGATGTTTTTGAACTTCCAGTTGGCTTTAAATATATTGCTGAAAAAATGATTAAAGAAAAAATATTTATTGGAGGAGAGGAATCTGGGGGAGTTGGTTTTGGTGACTTTATGCCTGAAAGAGATGCTCTATATGCAGCGATGGTTTTATTAAATGGAATTGCTGAAAAATCTCAATATTTATATGAAACCTTAGATGAAATTCAAGAAGATTTTGGGCCAAGTTTTTATAAAAGAATTGATATTAAATTTCCAAATCAGTCAGAAAAAAATAACGTAAAAGAATTTATCATAGATAATATTCCTGAGAATATTAATAATCACAAGTTAAAAAGTATCTCAAAGATCGATGGAATAAAATTGAGAATTGATAAAAATTTTTGGCTTCTTTTTAGGTTTTCAGGAACGGAACCTCTTTTAAGGTTATATTGTGAAGCACCAAAAGAATCTTATCTAATTGAGGTATTAGAGTGGGGTCAAGAATTTATAAATTTGGCAGGAAAATAATGATGAAAAATTTATTTTTAGCGAGTAAGAATAAAGGTAAAATTGAAGAATATAAGAAATTGCTTGCTGGAGTTAATTGTAAATTGTTACTCCAGCCAGAATCATTAGAAGTTGAAGAGGATGGACTGACATTTAGAGATAATGCAATCAAAAAAGCGAGTAAAGTTTCGAGAAAAACGAATAATTTTTCAATAGCAGATGATTCAGGAATTTGTATTGAAGCACTAGGTGGTAAGCCTGGCATTTACTCATCTAGATATGCAGAAAATGATCAGAAGAGAATTAAACGAGTTTTAAGAGAACTTGATGGAGTTCAAAATAGAAGTGCTTTTTTTATTGCTAATATTTGTGTTTGTTCACCAAATGGTGAAGTGATTATTGAATCTGAAGCCAAATGTCATGGCAATATTATTTTAAACCCCAGAGGAAAAAGTGGTTTTGGGTATGACCCAATTTTTGAGGAGATTTCTACCAGATTAACTTTCGCAGAAATGAATAATGATATTAAAGACTCTTGCAGTCATAGAGGTAAAGCATTAAAAAAAATTATTCCAGATTTAATTGAAATTTTTTCTTAAATTTAATTAACCCAAGATCCATGAAGGCCATGAGGAATTGAAATTGGTAATTCATAAACAGCTAATTCTTTTAAGTCTTTTGCGTCTAATATAACTAAATCGCTTCCTCTTCTTTCTCCGTTCCATAGAAGTATAAATAAAAATCCTTCATCTTCTTTTGAAGAGTTTTCTGATGGAACCATAATTGGTTCACTAACAAATCCACTTGGACCTGCTGACCAAAAAATCTCTTCTTTAGTAATTAAATTTATTTTTTTTATTGCTTGAAGTGGAGCGTTCCCAAGCTTTTGAGATGTAGTTGCCATCCAACTAAAAGTTGATTTTAATCCTAAGTTTTTAGGATTAACAACAGCAAATTCACAACATTGTTCACTGAAAGTTTCAAGTTCACAAGTTTTTGTCTTTAGATCGATAATTGATCTTTTCAGTTTTCCTTCTGGATATTTATCAAAGTCAATATCCCTAAAATTCTCGTCTGGACCCACTGATGGGAAATCATCATAAAAAATACTATCTAATACGATTTTTGAATCTTTTTCAAATGCGTTTACGTGATGAAAAACGAATCCTTCTGGAGCATCTATTGTTAAAGGCGGCTGTCCTCTAAATAATCCACTTTCTCTGGGGATGATAAAAAACTTTGCCTTTTTATTTGGGTTTGACTTTAGACATTGTGCTGCTCCTCTTTGACCCATTACAAATGGAAGAGGATTGAAATCAATAGCATTCTGTAAAAATATTGCCCAATTAGTTGTAATTGCGAAATCATGAAGGAATGCAAAGCCATTAAAGGTATCTTTTCTGTCAAAAATGAGCTGTCCAGAATTTGTACCAGCATTATCAAATTCCATTAATCTAATGGTACTTTTTGGCCCGGTTTGTACTCCAAAAGTGACTAAAAGTTCTGGAGATGCATTTGAGTTTAGGTCTGTTTTTGGATGAGCACTGAATGCTTCGTTAGTCTTAAGTACTCCTTTTAGTGTTGTTAAACCAATAGTTTCAAGACTATCAGGATCCATTGCATGTGGACCTGCTGCTTCCCATAATGCGAGAATTTCATCTCCTAATTTAATGACATGTGTATTAGCGATATTTTTGAATTTTAGATCTAATGCATTATTTAAAATTCCTCCATTTTTTTGTGTTCCAAAAACACCTCTGTAAATAAATTTATCTATTTTTTCTTCTTCCAAATAACCTTTAGTTTTAACAAATCGATTTGTTAAAAATGGCTGACCATTTTCGAATTTTATGGATGTTATCATCCCATCACCATCAAATGGATGATGTACCCATTGTCCACCTCTTTCTAATATTCCTGGTCCATTTCTTAATAATGTTCCATTTAAATTTTTAATACTATTACCTTTGCTAATTTTTAGAGGCTCTTTAGTTAGCTCCTTTTCTACATTTTGATAAGCACTTGACCAATCTTCTTTTTTAAAAATATTAATTTTTTTTTCTTGTAAATTAGTCACAACAAAATGATCACTTTATCTATCTTCGCCAAAAATCAACTGAATTGTGGCTGATTCGAAAAAATTCCTATTTATTGTTTTTCTAACATTCCTTTACTGCTTGGAATCGAATCAGATCTTCTTGGATCTATCTCGGTAGCCATTCTCATTGCTCTTGAAAAAGCTTTAAAGCACGCCTCAACTATATGATGTGAATTACTTCCTCGTATTTGATTAATATGCAGAGTAATGCCGCTGTTATTTACAAAGGCAATAAAAAACTCTCTTACTAATTCAGTATCATAATTTCCTATTCTAGGGGCTTTTAATTGAAGATCATAAGATAGATGCGGTCTACCAGAGCAGTCTAAAGTGACTTGAACTAATGCTTCATCTAATGGAGCAAAGAAATGTCCAAATCTGCTTATTCCTTTTCTTTCTCCCAAGGCTTTTGAAAATGCTTTGCCTAATGCGATTCCTACATCTTCATTTGTATGATGATCATCAATATGGGTATCTCCAATCGCTTTTATTTTTAAATCGAACAAACCATGACTGGATATTTGATGAAGCATATGATCTAAGAATGGTATCCCGGTATCAATCTCAGAAATTCCATTTCCATCTAAGTTTATAAATACAGAAATATCTGTTTCGTTAGTTTTTCTTTTTATTTCAAATTGCCTTAGAGATGACATTTTTATACAAAAAACTTAGTTTACATTCCATTAATGCAGTAACCCGCATCAACATAAATTGTTTGGCCTGAAATGCCGCTAGAGAGATCACTTAATAAAAAAGCAGCTGTATTACCTACTTCTGTTTGAGTGACTGTTCTGCGTAAAGGAGCCTTTTCTTCAACATTGTGAATCATATCTAAAATGCCACCTATAGCAGAACTCGCAAGTGTTCTTATAGGCCCAGCACTTATTGCGTTAACTCTGACTTGTTTTTCGGGACCAAGTTCTGCAGAAAGATATCTTACTGAAGCTTCTAAAGCTGCCTTAGCAACTCCCATCACGTTATAGTTAGGAATCGCCCTTTCTGAACCTAAATAAGTTAATGAGACAACTCCAGCACCATCACTAAAAAGTGGTTTTGCTGCTTTACATAAAGGTGCTAATGAATACGCACTTATATTAAGAGCCCTATCAAAACCCTCTGAAGTTGTATCACTATAATCTCCAATCAATTCATCGCGTCCTGCAAATGCTAGGCAGTGAACTAATCCGTCAATTTGCCCCCAATTGTCTTTTATATTTTTAAAGATTTCTTCAATTTGAGCTGGATTTTGAACATCAAGAGGCAAAAATAACGATGGGTTTAAAGGTTCAGTTAGTTCTCTCACTTTAGACTCGAATCTTCCCTTATCATCTGGCAAATATG
>CACBBE010000015.1 GCA_902537395.1 uncultured Synechococcaceae cyanobacterium | reverse complement strand
GCCATCTGCTCCACGACAGTAGGGAGTTGGACCTCCTCCTTTAAGTTGCATTTCCATTCTTTTCCCATTGAATAAACCTTCAAAAACAGAAATTGCTCTGCCATCGCCATAACCATTGCCAGTACCAAAGGGACATTGTTGGGTATATTCAGTTCCGTAAATTGATAATGCATAACCTGTTGCCCAACCAACAGGACTCATTGGATAATTAGCAACAGAAATATCACCTGAGAAAAAACGACAAAAATTCTCGTCTTTAGTAAGATCTGAACTTAGCCTAAGTTCTTTAAAAAGTTTGTTGCTATGGGAAATATATTCTGGTTCTGGAATAGCAGTTGGAAGAACTGGCACATAATGACCTGAATATACTGAACGCGGCTTATGATCATTTCCATCTTTTGTTGATTGAGGATCTGCTTTAAGAGAATTCATAAAAGAATAGTCAGATAGTTGAGAAAATTCAGAAAAATTTTCTGTAAGCTTTCCTTTTAATGAATCAGATTTGGTTGACATCAAATTTGTTATCTATTCTTTTAGGCTCTCTAATTTCTTTAAATTAAACACCTAAATGTATTTTATATAGATTCTATTAGGGATGTTTTTTGGCGGTACGTTTGAGATTAAATATAAGTTAAAAGTTAATACTTAATGAAAAAAGGATCCGCGGTAAGATATTTTTTTAGAAAAAATTTTTTGGCTTTTAAAAAATAAAAAAAAACTTCTCCAATATATTAATTTTTAAGCAAGAACCACTGCAAAACTCAAACATTGAAGATTTTTTTAGATTGTTTTAAAATAATCTTAAAAAAAGTTTCACAATTTAATTTTTGATCCACTTATACCACCCCCCTTATTTCCGGACTATATTACTTGCAAAAATTTTCTAACTTACCCAGCCTTTGAGCAAATCAAACACACTAATAAATAGTCCAAAACCAATAATTGGGGGCGCAACCCATCTTGTCATGAATTTCAAATAACGTGTCGTTTTGATTCCAACTTTTGAATCACTAAGTTCTTCATTAAACTTTCCAGGTACTACCCATCCCATAAAGAAAGTAACCAAGAATCCACCAAAGATAAGTAATACGCCACCAAAAATCGAATCAATAGTTCCAAGAATGTTTAAGTTTAATGCAGAAGGAATGCCTGCTAAGAATAGGAAAAGAGTTATCAGCCAAACAGATTTTTCTCTTTTAAAACCAAATTTATCCATTAAAGAGGAAACTGGAACTTCCAACAATGAAACAGAGGAAGTTATTGCTGCAATATAAGCTAGTGCAAAAAATGCAACAGCTACAATTCTTCCAACCCCTCCATATGAGCCAAGGCCCGTAGGAATTGATATAAATAATGCACCAACTGTTGATTCAGAAATAGCATCACTTAAACCAAATGTTAAAACAATAGGAAAAGTAATTAGTCCTGCCATAAGACCCACCAAAGTATCTAATGATGCAACTCCTACACTTAGTTTTGGAAGATTACTCTTTTTATTTAGATAGGAAGCATAAGTCACCATAACTCCAATTCCTAAACTTAAAGAAAAGAAAGCTTGTGTAAAAGCATTTCTTATTGTTTGAGGGTTCCTTAATTCATCAAAGTCAAACTTAAACAAAAATGTTTTGTATCCTTCCCATGCGCCTGAAAGTGAAGTGGCCCATATTGCTAGCGATATAAGAATTATAAAAAGTATAGGCATAAAGAATCGTGTCACCTTTTCGATTCCTTTTTTTATCCCTGATGAAACTATTATGGCGGTAAGAACAAGACTTAATAGGTGCCCCAATAAAACACTGCTACCACTACTAATTGAGCCAAAGAAAGCTTCTGCTTCACTCAAATTTTTTGGTAATCCAAAAAATAATGAATGGAACAAGGTATCTGCGGTCCACCCCATTATGACTGAATAATATGATGCTATTCCCAAGGGAGCTATAAAAAAAAGAATTCCTAATGGATACCAATTTTTCCCAGCTAACTTTACTGGTGCAAGCAATGTGCTGGCAGTGGTGTTTCTTCCTAAAGCCATTTCAGCAACAAATACCGGAAGGCAAACAATTAAAACTATTAGTATGTATAAAAGTACAAAAGCAGCACCTCCACCTTGAGAGGCTCTGTAGGCGAAACCCCAAAGGTTACCGAGACCAACCGCGCTTCCAGCAGCTGCAAGAATGAATCCCAACTTACTAGTCCATTGTTCTCTTGGGGAAATTTTTGAGTCCAAAATTAAAATCTGTTTTTTATAGTTGATTTATAACCCATAAATAAAAATTAGTTAATACATTGCTTAATAAAAACTAATCTTTATTCAATTATTTTTTTGCAAAAAGATTTAAAATCTAAAAAACATCTTATTTCTGCTATGACTATTGAAACGACTATTCTAGATTTTCAACTAAGTAATACTTTTGAACAATATGAATCTCATATGAATGCTGAGGAACAACAGTCGATGTTTAAAGAAATGGGAGTTAAAACATTTTATATTGGTAAATCATTAGATGATCCTCAAAGGGCAACTGTAATTTTTCAAGGACCAGAAAATGTTCTATACGATATTTTTATGAATCCTGAAACAAAACCTATTGTTGAAGCTTCAGGGCATATTTATGCGGGGACAAAAATAACTCGATGGATTTCTTGAAAAAATAAATTTTTTATGAATTATCAACTTTTAATTGAATCATACTCTTTTGGGACATCCCTTTCTGTGCAAGAAATAGAACTTTTAAGTCTGGAACTTGATACTCAAATTATGAACATTAATATATCAACAGAATTTGGCTGTTTTAAATCTGCCCCCACCCATATTTGCGAAGGTCTAAATTTAAAAAAAGATACATGTTGGATTATGTGCCTTGCTGAAATATTAGATTTACATAAGCCCCCTAAATTTGGAAAAACGAAAAGTGTGGAGGTTTTCGATTTACTACTTGAAAAAGGACTTGTTATTGGTTAATTATTTAATTATTTGAGTATTAAAAAATAAGTTGTTTTTTCTTTATTCTGATAGTATTCACCTAAGGTCAGATAAATAAATGAAAGATTCTAATGAATTGGTATTGGGAAATATTATTAGCCTAACTAGATCAAGTGAAAAGAAATTTAAACTAGGAAATTTTAAAGGAGCAATAAATGACAAAATGAAGGCTAATTCAATATTGAAATCCAAATCTTGTGATGAAAAAATTATTGAAAAATATAGAGAAGAATTATCAAGATTGTATTCCTCAAAATTTGATCTTATATTCGATCATAAGCTGAAAATTGATGAAATAAAGAGAAATGAAATAATAAAAATGCTGGAACAAAAAAGTAAGGAAAAATTAAAAAGTCTTGATTATAAAGGTGCAATAAAAGCCTTTAGGAGGGCAGAAAAATATTTTTCAAATTAAAATCATCCTAAATCTCAGAATTCTTATAAGACAATTAAATTTATAAGTTTGAGAAAAAAAATAATGAAAGGGTTGATTTTTTTTCAGAATTCGTTTCTTTAAAGATATATCATTTTTAGTATTACTCATGGTTATGCCCCAATCTACCTTGGAAAGCTTATTATTTTTTTTGATACTTTCTCTTGTTTCAACTTACATTGTTAATTTAAAGTATTCTTCAAAATTAAAAATACAGAAGTAGTTTATTATTTATCTTTTGTCTAAATTAGATTTATTTCCTTGGATCACTCCAAGTCTCTTTGTATAACCAGCTTAAAAAAGTAAGAGTAAGTATATTCCCAAATGCATAAGTTATTCCTAATAATGGGTCATAAATATTGGCAATAATAGTCGACATTATAAAGATTATTAACCCTGAAACAACCAAATCCTGAATAGGCAAATGGTTAAAATTCACCGAATTTATCATTTGATTATTGTTTTTAATAGATATAATTATAAAACAAACAAGTACCTTATTTATTTATAAGGCAATATCATCTAAAGTATGAATAATTTTAGGATTGCTAAAATAATCGTAGTTTTTTCATCATTATCTTATTTGAGTGTTTCTTTTTTAAGAAATTATAATTCTCAAGAAAATATTGAAAAAAGATGTATTCTTAAATTTGAAAAAGATTTTAATAATGATTTGGAAACATCAAATGAAGAATGGAATCAAATTTTAGATTTAGCTGATAACAATTATTTAAAATGTATGGGAATACCTCAGTATTAATTATGGGAGAGGCAAAGAGAAGAAAAAATTTAGGTATTCCGCCTAGAGAAAAAACTGAAGATATAAAGTTGCCTCAACTTGATAAAATAGCCATACAACAAAAAGTGAGGTCTACATTGTATAAATATCCAATTATCCCTTTTCTTTTTTATGGAGCTGCAATATTGATCCTAATCGGAGGTTTATTTTATGTTTTCAAATCCTTCAATATAACTTAATTAAAAGGATTATTAATTTTGATATTTATAATTTTTTTACATCATCAATTAAAAAAAAATTGAAGATTAATAAATGAGCAATTTTTATTGAGAAAAAATATTTAAAGAAACAATATATAAGAATTATTTACAATTGACACCATCATATGGTGTTGTAATTTTAGATTAAATTAAAACTATTTATGAAAAAAATAAATAAAAAATATGATGAATTAATGTGTCAAGCTGATAATGCAGTTGGAAGAAAAGAAGTAGTTAGTTTATTAAAAAAAGCTGCATTAATTATGTCTAAATCTGAGAAAAACTTAGCTGCTTAAATTAAAAAAACTATTTTATTAGGATAAATAAAACACCATAAAGAATGATTGATGAGGATGCAGCCATAATGATAAATGGTAGTATCATGCCTGAGTTTAACCATCTTAAAAGTCTAATTTTTTTGTTAATTACTCTTGGCATGTTTTTCTGAATCCCTCAATTGCAACCTAACAAGTAAATAAATGGTGTAAATGATTAATTAATCTTTTTAAATATCATTCTTTAGCAATTTTGGAAATAAAATTTTCAAAAAAAATTATATTAATTGAATCAGGATTTTTTATTTTTAGAGAAATTTTTAGGTAATTAATTCCCTTGTATTCTTCAAATTTCTTATGCAAGATTTAGAAACATTAGATTTCTAAATAATGATTAAAAATTTGAAAGATGGCCCTGAAGAATTTAAAGATTATGATTCAGAACTATTACTTAAGATTCTAAATAAGACATCACTGGAGAATGAAAAAGGAGATGATAAAGATCTATTTGTAGATGAAAATTGGAAAATTAATTCAAAAAATATGACTAATATAATTCCTTCAGATAATTCAAATTTAAAAAGAATATTATCAGATATTTTCCCAAATAAAAAAATAGTGATTCAGGATAATAATGATGGGTCGCAAACAATTTTCTTATCCTAATTTAGGTATTATTAAAAGCATATTTATACTATCTATTCAATATTTATTTTTTCGAGAAAAATTTAGTAAAAATTACTCTCGCGGAATTTTTTTAAAGATGTTATTGTTCATTAACGTTCATCCAAGTTTATATCTTTGGACGCATGAAATGGGAGTAGGGAACGGGATTCTCATTAACTGCAAAAGACCATGAATAACCTCTTACAAATAAGAGAAAAAATCAAAAGAGCCAATAGGCTATACGAAGCTCAACTTTTGGCTACTAAAAGTGGAGAAGTTACTCCATACAGAAGAACCGTCTTTGAAGAAAGAATCAGGAAAATACAAAAAGAAATTAAATTGAAAGACTCAAAAAATTAAATTCTTTTTTGAAACTGATCAATTAAAAGGGGGGTTTTATCCCTCTCTTTTTTTATTTTATAAAAATATCGTAATTATTAATTTTTTTTTCGATTAACGATTATTAAAAAGAACATAATTTTGATGCTTTTACTATTGATTTAAATTATATAAATGGCAACTTTAATTCAGTAATTAAGAGGTAAATAAATATGTTTAAAAAGAAAAATAAACAAATTAAAACATCACCCAATAAATCAAATTTAGATCAATTTTTATGGTTTATAGAAAATTATTTGCCCCAAAAGAAAGATCGAGGTGTTCAAAAAAAATTGTATATGGATAATCTAGAAGCAGAGACTATTAAGATATTTTCTAAATTAACCTCTACACGTTCTAAAACATTATTACCAACCACAAAAAATACGACAATCTCTTTTACCTTTGGTAATTGGGCCTTGCCTTACCTGAAATTGCTTAAGAAAATAGGAATAGCTAAGTAAGAAAATTGTAATCGGCTAGGATTAGATTTATTACGCAAATAAAATAAATAAAGATTAATAAATAAAGATTAAAAAGTATCAAAAAGTTCTTTTTGAAATTTAAGGAGGAATACTTACTTTACATAAAAAATACAATTGCTAAGTTTAAAGTAAGAGATCTATTGATTATGTTTCTAAACTATCTGCCTAGTGAAATGGTTGAAGTTGTTGGTTTGACAATAATTTTTTCATTTCTAGTTGGAACTATATTAATTTTGTTATTTACATCAGATCAGGCAAATACAAAGAATCTATATTTAAAGAAGGCTAAATAAATTTTAAATAATTTGTTTATCTATAATTTGTTTATCTATAAATGATCTTTGTTTTCAATAAAGTTAACTCGCAGGTGTAGAACATAATTTTTAATATTGATACATAAACAAATTTAAGATTATGGGCGAAGCTAAAAGAAGAGAAGAATTAGGATTACCACCTAGACAAAAAAAAGTTGAATCGAATAAATCTGATAGATACCTTTCATGGCTTCCAATTACCAAATCAAGAATTAAGAAATACCCTTATATGGGTGTAGCAACAATGGCCCTCGGAGCAGTAATTTTCTTAGTAAGTGGCGGAGCAAATAGTATTAATTAATTAGATTTTACCTTGCTTAGAATGTATCTAAGGTTTATCTTTTAATATTTTAATGCCAGATATTATTGATATTATTGAAGCTATACCAAGAAATATCGAGTAAAAAGGTTGCAAATTAATATTGCCAAAATTCCCCGTATGCCATTTTATTAACCAAAAAGCATCTACTCCCAGTGGTTGAAGAATACTATAAATAGTCCCAGATACAATAGTAATTAGTAAGGGTATTGCTGAAATTGCGGTTATTTTTCTGTGAATTTTTCTTTTATTCGTTTTTAATCTTTCCATCTATTTCCTCAAATAAATATGTAATTCTTTTTCGTTTTTGCATGGCATCCATTTATCCTGGTTCTTATGTATTCCTTCGCAACCAAGTTCTAAAGATCTTTTTTCAGCGTCCTCTTCAGAAAGAAATGTACCCCTCATATGTGCAAGAGAATAATTATTGAAATTTAGAGATAAGAAAAATAAAAAAATAAAAAATTTAAAATTTCTTAGAATAATAAGCATTTTTAACTTTTAAGAACAGAATCACAAATACTAGATGGATTTGCTTGTTTAACTAATTTTAGTCTTTTGATAAGTTTGTCTCGATCTATTTGATGTTTTAAATATTTAATACATAATTTTTTTTCCTGATATACCTCTGCTATTGGAGCAATCTTTAAAGCAATAGCAAAAGTACCAATAACTAAAAGAATGTTTGTAGCTATTCGAATATTTGGTCGAAAATTTGATCTCATTCGTATTCTTTATTTCTGTCAATAACTTCTCTTAAATATATGTCTTTTAGCTCGTCATTGTATCCATTTTCTTTTGCAAATTTCTCTAATTGTTGCAACTCTTTTTCTGTCATTAAGCAGATTTGGATATATTGTTTTTCATGTCTTCAATTTGGTTGATTAATTCATCTAACCATTCTGTACTATTTTCTGATCGTTTCTGAAAATATGTAATTTTAGTTTGATTGATTTCTAGTGTCTCATAATCTCCACTCATAAATTCCCCCTAAATTTATACTCTGCATAATTTATCTAGAGAAATTATGTCCATCAATAGGCTCTAATACTTATTTGATTTTTGCTATGGGTAACAAGTTACTTTTTTTATAGTATAAATATCAAGGAATTTATATCCCAAAAATATGGCAACTAATGAAGAACTAGAAAAAAGAATTGAGACTTTAGAAAAAGAAGTACAACACCTAAAAGCTGTTCTGCAATATCAAATGAGAAATAAGAAAAAGTGATTTATTCTTATTGCATAGAATTTACTTTTGTTTAGATAAGCATTTTCTCTTGGTTTCCTTGGGTACCTAATCTCAAAGCTAAATATTAAAAATTAGTCCATGATTAGTTACTTTACCAAAAAAAACTTTAATCATTGATATTTAGGACATATTTGTTTTTATATATATAAAACTTCTTGATATGATTAACTCAATAGCGATTTCATTGTTATTATTAGGCTCTTTAGTCGCTTACAAAAAACTCAACAGAAAGAAAAGGCGATTTCAATCACCACCTACAAATCAGCTTCCTAGTTGAAGATTAAATTCCGTCTTCATCTTCTCCAAAAGGATTGTATCTAATATCCCAGATTAGAACTACTGCTATAGATAAAAGCAATAGACCAAAAATAACTTGAGGAGGAGGAAATAACATTAATGAAATATAACAATTATCAATAAGCTTTGCTTATGAAATATTTAAAGGGTAATCGATATTGTTTGGTTCTAAATGTTTTATATAATATGCTGTTGTGCAATCTACTCCCTCACAATTGATGCTACAAGAAGTTATATATCCAAAAAAATTTCCAAAGCATCGGAATCTTTAATATTTGAATAAATTTCTTTATTCATGGTTAATCTTTCATTATGAAGCTTATCTAGCAATTAATTTTTAATAAAAACTGTTGAATCGATCAGTTTTTTCCCACCCTTACTCTAATATTTTTTTATATTCTTTTCTCGCTTCTTCGATAGATTCAACCTTAGAGCCTTTCATAACTGGCTTACTTTATCGCTTAAGCACACAACCATAAGAGATTAAAAATGCTTTTATCATAGAAGGGTTCTTAGAACTATCATCAAAAGGTTCAAATACTTTAATCCTCTATGGCTTTATTGATAAAAGTAAATTTTTCCATAAAAAAAAGGGCGTTAGCTTCGCCCCAATCAAAAAGCGGGATAATCCCCATCACCCGGCCTTTTTAAAATCCTAGCACTACATATGGTGTTTGTAAGTATTTAAAATTACCTATTGATGGGGTTGTTTGTTTCTGTTTAATTTGTCATTATAAGAGTCCCCATCACCTAGGCTCTTAAGAGTCTTTTTTTTTGTTTGTATGCCTTTTAGGCTTATAAGTTTTTAATTAGTGTTTAAAGACTTTTCATTTAATTTTTAAATCCAATAATTAATAATTAAAAAAATAATTTTATTCATGCAAACTTACATCGTTCACTGGCAATTTCCAGATCAAGAAAGTCATATGCAAGGGGCTGAAGCTTTTGCGGGTTTTGTTGAAGGAGGATGCGAAGGTGATGAATTTGATGGATTTAAAGTTCTTAATCGAGTAGTAAATCCTGAGGGAGCTAATGGTTGGGCAATAGTTGAATCTTCAAACCATCAGAACATTTGGAAATGGAGTAGTATTTGGGTCGATAATTTTGGTGTTGAAATTGAAGTTACACCAGTTCTAACGGATAGAGAATTTCTTTCCGTCCACAAAGAAATTGCAGCAGCTTCTAGCTAATAGTTAATTTTTTGAATTTTTGACTGTTGATTTAAAATAATAGGTAGTACCTTTTTTTATGGGAAAATTTTCTTCTGAAGAAATTGAAAGTCAATACAATTTAATAAAAATGCTTTTAGCTGAACCCGAAAAGTATAGAGATGCCATCAATGCGATAAAGAAAGATATTGCATACATGCCTGTAGAGCTTAAAAAAAAACTTGAGGAAGAAAATATTATCTTATGAATAAATCGCAGATGGCATTCATCATGATCGTTAATTTTTAAAAATTAGTAAATCGCCATTCTCGTAAACTAACCGAGAGAGTCTAAATCTCTACGGTGGTGAACTGTATTTCCGTAATCATGTGCAACTTTCTGTTCTCTCATTAAATCTGCAATTGTTGGATAATCTTTTGCATTATCAAGATCTCTTGCATTTTTATCTTGAATTGCGAATGGTGATCTTTTTAAATTCATAATTAATTCCCTCAAAATTTTTGTTGGATTCTGATTACAGATCCTGGATTGTCATTTACGTAAGAGTTGAATTCTTTCGCAAGCATTAGGCAATCGTATGCATCGCGTGCGTAGAAGCCAACTTCATGTGTCTTATTTGATGAATCTTTGTAACTCAACACATATTTATTACAAGATTTGATCGGTGTTGAAGGCATTTAATTTATTCTTGTTACCACTAAGTTCTAACTAGACAAGCTCATAAACCGACTAATAAAAATGTACGGTTTAAGGCACAAATATATACGGATAAAGGACCAACAGTTAAATTTAAAAATCAATATAATAAATCAAGGAAGTTTTTAATTTACTTACCATAATATTTAATTTTATTAGAATTCTTATAAGCCTTTTTCTATAAAAACAAATGTTTATAATGACATCTATTAGCCTGCTAAATTAGTGTTTTCGAGATTATAAATATATTTTTCACCATCATCATCATCACCATCGTCATCATCATGGAAGGAAGAGATTAAAACATAAACTCCTCCAAGTCCTAATAACATAGATAAGTAAAGAGTTGGGTCCATCATGATTTAATTTTGAAACATTCAAATTAATTTTGAGGAAGCTTTTCGATATCTATATTTTCTTTTAATTATTGAGATAAAAAACTTTCTACGATCAAAAAAATTGTTTTTTATTTGAGAAAACTGAAAGAAGATCTAAAATAAGGAAAATTTGATTTTATTAAGTGAGTTTTTAAAAATTTTAAAAAATCATGTGCGGAAGATTTGAGCTTAAAACTAAATTTGAGAAGTTGCCAACGGTTTTGAAACAAGATTATCCAAGTGGACTTGATTCTAAATATGAGACTCAAAATCTAATAAGACCTAATGATCCTGTTCTAGTAATTAAAAACGAAGGAAGAATTAAAACTACTTTTATGAAATGGGGCTTTATTTCTCCTTGGGCGAAAAATCCATTTGATAAAGAAAGACCAAGACCATTTAATGCAAGATCTGAAACCGTAGAAGAAAAAAAATTATTTAGTGGAAGTTGGAAACATAAAAGGTGTC
Source organism: uncultured Synechococcaceae cyanobacterium (assembly GCA_902537395.1). Lineage (GTDB taxonomy): Bacteria > Cyanobacteriota > Cyanobacteriia > PCC-6307 > Cyanobiaceae > Prochlorococcus_A. Next base: position 14,948 of record CACBBE010000015.1, on the reverse strand, counting down.
TAATACCTGCGAGCGGTTTTTTTGAAAAAAAATATCGTGTTCGAAAAGCGAATTATGAGACTTTTTGGTTAGGAGGAATTTGGAGTAAGTGGACTTCACCAGATGGAGCAGAACTTGAGAGTTGCTGCGTTTTAACGACTGAACCAAATGATTTAATTAAACCTTTACATCACCGCATGCCTGTGATCGTTCCTATTGGATATGAGGAACAATGGACAGAGCAAGTTAAAGATGCAGATGAATTAAGAGGATTATTTGCACTCATGATGAGTTGGCCCCCTGATGGTTGGCTTGTAGAGGATGTAAAGAAAAAAGAAACTGATCAAATGAGTTTGTTTTAAATGGAACTCTTACTAATCCCAAGGTTAGATTAATGGCTAATTCTTATTGGTTGATAAATTCAAATAGGTCAGAAGTTAAAAGATTTATGAAAAACGATAAGAGTATTGATGGAGTTTTTGAATATATGTTTATAGATACTGGAAAAATAGTGGGGGGATTAGGAAATAAACCACCAGTCATGACAAATACAGTTTCTGTTGAAATAGATTTAGCAAGAGAAATTTATGAAAGATTACTTTCTAAGGGATGGAGGAAAATTGAAAAAAATTGGAATTAAAAAGAGTTAGATCTGTACCGTATAAATTAATGATGAAAATAGTCTGCAATTCAATAATAAGAATATTAACTAAAATTGATATACGATCTAAAATATTAGGAGATTAGTAAATTATTTTTTTAGTGCAGATAAAAATGAAACATCCAAAATGGCTACCAGAATAAATAAATATTTAAGTGAAGTCGGTTATTGTTCTAGAAGAGAAGCAGATAAATTAATTCTAGAAGGAAAGGTAACCATTAATGGCAAAATTCCAGAAATTGGAACTAAAGTAGAAGATAGTGACCAAGTTGTAGTTAAAGGTCAAAGAATAGAAAAATCAAAGAGACAAAAAAACATATACTTAGCCTTTAATAAACCTGTAGGAATTGTTTGCACAACAGATAAAAAACTTGAACCTAATAATGTCATAGATTTCATTAAATATCCTAAAAGAATTTTCCCCATCGGAAGATTAGATAAGCTCAGTGAGGGATTGATTTTTTTAACTAATGATGGAGATATTGTAAATAAAATACTCAGAGCAAGAAATAATCATGAAAAAGAATACATTGTAAAAGTAAATCTTCCTATTAATGGCGAATTTATTCAAAGTATGAGTAATGGAGTTGAAATATTAGACACAATAACTAAAAATTGTTTCGTAAAACAATTGGGTCCAAGAAATTTTAAAATAATACTCACGCAGGGACTTAATCGTCAGATTAGAAGAATGTGTGAGGCCTTAGGATATAGAGTACGATCATTAAAGCGTGTAAGAATTATGAATATTAAGTTAGACGTGCCAACAGGAAAATATAGAGAACTTAGTGAAGAAGAACTCTTGGAATTAAATAGATTACTCGAAAACTCCTCAAAAACATATGAATAATCAAAAGGTAATAAAAGTAATTGGGAAGTTTAAGTTAATTGGCCAAAATAAATAGCAAATACAGTTACAATAAACGCAGCATATAGAAGCCAATTAGTTCCAGATTTATCTAATCCATTTTTGTCAAAATTAGACTTACTCATTTAAAGGATTGGATAAGCTATCCATCCAAATAAGGCATAGTTAATAATGACAGCCATGAAACCTATCATTGCAAGCCTTCCATTTGTTCTTTCGGCAATGAACCAATAGGTATTTGGCCATTCAAAACTTCCCCTTATATTGGATTTTTGATCTTTTGTAATTGGGTCCTCTTTAGGAGCATTATCTTGGTCGAGATAATAATTACTATCTGGGTAAAAGCTTTGACTTAAAAAGTTATCTTTAAATTTACTCATTAATTTAGAAGTTTATTGCTCATATACTAAAAAATAAAAAGGCTAAATAGGCTAAATAGGTTAGATAAACATTATTTTTTTGAATCGCTGCATAATTGCTAAGTCTTATATTTTTATACAATTAAAAAGTGTTTCATTAACAATACAGAGCTACTGTTTGATCTAAATCTGCACAAGTATAAAAGTAAGTTCCAATAATTCTCTCTAAGGACTCCACAGTTTCCAAATAGTTTCTAAAGAATCAGCATCTTCAACAGAGTAACCATTGCCATGTTGAGGTAAGAAAATCCAAGATTTAACTTCATAACCCTCTGGCCTATTTTGTGGACCTCCTTTGTCGTATCATTCTTTTAAAATTTTGGATCCCTTGTCTTGTACGTTTGCATCAGTGAATTTATAAGAAATTAGAAACAGAGTAAAAAAGGTGCTAATTTCCTCTTATTTTAGTTTTAATTAAAAGAAGCTTTGAAATAACAATTGAATCATAAATATGACCTGCGCTCACAATTAATGTTTTCACTAATGGATCTTCAAAAATGGGCAATTTAAACTATTTATTTTCAGAAATTATTTTTTTTGCTAGTAATAGAAAGCCAATAAAAATTAAAAATAAAATGCTTTATGTTCAGCATTGGTCTTTTAAGGCCGGATATCATCAAAAAGGTGCAGAAAAATTTCTTGGTGGTGGGGGAGATTATCCTGGAGTTGAGATGATTGGAAGATATCACGCACCCGGTTCTTTAGAGGGTTGGATAGTTTTAAAGACTGATGATCCAAGAGCAATATATCAACATGCCGCTGAATGGGGTGAATTTCTCAATTGGGAAACTACACCTGTATTTACTGATGAAGAAGCTGGTCCAATAGTTTCCAAAGTTTACTTATAGAAAGAGATTGACAGTCGATCTAAAATAAGGGGCAATTAGCCCCTTTTTTAATGAACACTCTAATCATCTCAACTTTTAGCTGTACATTTGAAGAATTTAAAAATGATGTAACGACATTATTTCTTGAAGAAATGTGCAAAGAGTTTGTAACTGATTATGAGTTTGTAAAAGTAAATGAACACAAATCTCATTTATTAATGAACTGTTCCGACTTAGAAAAATTAGGTGCAGAGATGCAATCTCCTTTCGCAAAGGAATGGGATAAAAAAAATAATTGTAATGATGCCGTATATTCGATCAAACTTGTTGCGTAGATATAACGCTTACTAATTTTCTATAACACTCGCTACTTTTCCTTCCTCGAGTCGTTTTTTTAGAATTGAATAATTTTGTGAAGCCCATTTTCGATAAATATCAAATTCAGTATCTAAATTCTCTATAAGTAATTTGCCAATTTTTAATACTTCTACAAAGCCCAGATAAATTATTACCAACGCTTTAGTTATGTTTACTGCAACAGCTGCTATCTTTTCAATTTTTTGATCTTGCATTTGAATTTATTGAAGCCCACTAAAATTACAAGTTGTAAGAAATTATGCAAATTAATTAGAGAAAAAACTTATGGATGTTATTCTCATTGGGCAATAGCTATGAAGTATTTAAGGTATTTTTAAAGGAGCATTGGCAGAATAACCACTACACATAATATGCAATTTATGGAATATTTGAGGTAATAGTTTTGTTGGTAATTTATAACCGATTACTAAATAAATATCTGTAACAAGAAACCCTTCCAGAAATTCCAACTACTGAAAGGGTTATTAAATTGACTCGCAACTATATAGAATCAATTTATGTCTTGCAGCAAACGTAGAGTGTGCTGACGAGGTTTGGCCTCAATTAATTTATAGCAAAAGAATATCAAATAAACTTATTTAAAATTCCCAATCTATGTCATAGTTGTCATCAACTTCTTTTTCATAAACCCTCGCAAGTTCTCGAAGTAAAGTTTTTACTTCCATATCTGTAGCTCCAGATTGGTCTTGGAACTTTGTGCAAATTGCCTTCAGTTCGTCGTAAGCTTGTTCTAGCAATATTGTTTTTTGATCTGGATTTGGCATTTAATTTTTGTCAACTACTTCTCCGCCATACTCTCTTGCTATTACATCTAAGCATCTAAGAATATCCTTGTTTTTTAATAGATCTGTTTGCTCTAAATAATTGAGAAGAGTTCTTATTTGTTCGATAGTATTTTCCTCTAATTCCTTCATAAGTCACTTTGTTTTAACTCTATCTTATATCTAACAGGAGCTTCTCTGAACGCTAAGACCGTTGATCTTGTTGCATCTGTTTTTTTCTTCAGTCTTTCCTATTCAACTATTAAAATACCTCCAATAATGTCTTCTAAAAAATTGGCAGTTTTAAGAAAATTTGTTTTTATAAGTGTAGAGTTATTTTTATTATGCAAATCTCATTTTTTGCAAAAGTAGTTTTATTTTTAACTCTTTATTGTATTTCTGATTTATCAATTAAAAATAATATTTTGAGGAAAATTATAAATAGAGCTAATAGAGCTAAAAAAATTTAAACTTCCCAATCAATGGAATTTTTAACTAATTTCTGGAACAATCAACCCACTACATTTGTAGGAATAGGTGTAGCAATATTTGTATTACTAGGAATTTATATATCATTACTCCAGACATATCAATAAATTAATTAATTATTTTTTTAATTTTTTCTAGATTCCATTTATCAAATATTAATTTCATTTCTCTTTCGTAGCACCTTACTTTCCTCGCAAAAGGTAGTTTTTGAATGATTATCCCAAAGGGAAATTTAAAAAAAGAAGAGACATAGACAATATAAAACTCGACAAAAGAGGGTTTTGGTGGGAGAGGTAAATTTTTTATATATGCCCAATCAATGCAAGGTTTTAGTTGCTTATCACTAGCGATAATATTTTTTTTACATCTCCACCAAGAGAATAGATAAATGCAAATAAAAATCGGTAACGGAAGAAGTCGCATCATTAATTAAAAAGGTATTTCTTCAGGGATTATTGATTCAGGATAACCAAGCCTTAATTTACCTGCGGTGCAAGTAGTAAGCGTTATAAATCATCTTGGGCACTTTTTGGGCACATATTCTTTGTAGTTTTTAATTGACAGTCAATCTAAAATAATTCCTTAAGCAGAAATATTCATTCCAAGATCCTTAACTCAATTTTCAATAATATATCCTAAAAATAACTTAGGATTTATTAATCAAATGAATACTTATTTTGTAACTGCAACTTTTAAGAATGTTGCTCTCATGGGTGCAGCTTACGATCTTTTTTTAAAGGTTGTTGAAGATGGAACTTTGAATGATGAGTTTGAAGGATTCAAAGTTTTGGGAAGGTATCATGCCTCTTACTCAAATAATGTTTATATTATTGTCCAAGCTTCAGCAGGTATAAAAATGACAGAACACTTTGCTCCTTGGAAAGTTAAGTTTGATATAGATTTTGATATCAAGCCAGTTATGACTGACTATGAAAAAATTGCTGAGCATAAGCTTGTTGGTTCATTAATGGCAGCAGAACAGAGAATGGGATTCTCAGGTTAATTATTTTTAAAGATTTAGATTATGAATATATTATTCCTATCTTGAAAAAGACTTCAGAAACTGCATGTACAAAAGGATGAAACGCTACTACTAGCATTGCTTATAGTTAGTAATTGAAAGTCGATCTAAAATAAGGATTAATTAGCTCTATTTTATGTCTTATTAATGAAAGCTCGTCGCTAAAAAATGATCGAGCCTTCGGTTGACACTTGTAAATATAGTTATAAAGAACCTAAAACTATCAATACAAAGTAAACAGTTCTCCTTCATAACCTAAATCTCTCATTCTTTTAAATTCAATAATTCCTCTAAGAGCTCAATTGGATTTACCCACTACAAGTGATTTAAAACCTACTTTTAATTAATAATTTGCTGATTTAGCTGTTATTTGTGAAGTCGCTTCCATGAAAGATGCATGCGAAGCTTATGAATCCTAAGAATATATAGAACTTTCAAAGCTAAGAAAAGAAGCTACTGAAAATTCTACATTTACAATTATGGAAGGTTTAGAAGAGGCTGCAAAGCTGAGAAGAGCAATGGGTATGTAGGATATCTAAGTTTTCCTACTCGTTATGTACCGAATAAAGAGTTAGAGTAATAATAATGGAAGCATTCGATTGGAGATAACTTCACTAGTCCAAAGCAACTATTTATACCTTCATAAAAAAATTAAAGAAATGACTATTTTTATTGGAAATTTATCTTGGGAAACTGAGGTCGAAGATCTTGAACAACTTTTTAGTAATTATGGAGTAGTTAAAAAATGTTATTTACCTCTTGATAGAGAAACAGGAAGAAAAAGAGGTTTCGCTTTCGTGGATTTAAATGATCATAATTCCGAAAAAAAAGCTATTGATGATCTTCAAGATGTTGAATGGATGGGAAGAGAGATAAGGGTCAACGAGTCTGAGAAAAAAGACAGACCCAACAATAAAAAATACAATAAATTTAATAGAAATAATTAGTTAATATTACTTTGCGATTCTGAAGATTATTACTATAAATCAAAAGAAAATTAGAGCTTGCTTATTCGTAACTTATAACCAAAATTCATCAATTGATTATAAGTCGATTTTATTTGTAAAGAGTTAAGAGAAAGACGTTTCTCCTTATTCTTTTGTAAATAAAAAAAACCTTTGTTATCTATATTTTTCTCAATAGACACGAATTCTTTCCCTTTCTCTAGAATCCAAGGTTCTAATTGGAAATTATCATCTCCTATTTGATAATCCCATGGATAAATATCATTAGTTTGATTTTTTAGAGACATATTGAATACGTTATCTTTAGTAAAAGTATCCTAATACTTTGTGATGGATTTTTTGTGTTTCTAGAGAGACTGTTATATGTGTATGTTGCTTTTTGAATCCTTCACATATTTGTTTTTACAGGCAAAAAAAAGCCCTTGCGAGCCTGGATGATGGGGATTTCTATCATGACAAATTAAAAAGGAACAAACAACCCCATCGATAGGTAATATTTTATACTCACAAACACCATATATAGTGCTAGGATTTTTTTAAGTAGCTGGGTGATGGGGATTATCAAGCTTTTTTATTTAGGGCGAATCCAACGCCCTTTTTTTGTTTATGTAATTTACTTCTAAAACTTTAAGTTTGATTCTTAATTTTGCTTTTTGTATTTTGGTATTCGTTATTTAGTTACTGCTGTTGTTGTTGGTGTTTTCGACGTTTCATTATTTTGTATTCCTCATGCAGAGAACCTAAGTGCCAAGCCTCTCTGAATCCTTTTGCACCTTGCATTAGAAGCCTTACATCTGAGGTTGAATGTGACTTCATCTCTAAGAACTCTTTCTGCCAAGAAGTGTCATCCAATTTAGTAATCAAATTTTCTTCCATTCTTTTTTCTATCATCTCAGACCTCACCTTGTTTGTCCATATAAGAGAAAGTTAAATCTTTTATTATCTTTCCAATTTCTTCGTAATACTTTTCTATTCGTTCCATAATTATTTCCTTTAGTATTCTTAACTAGAAAGTGAATTTTTTATGGGATATTTTCAGGAGCTTTGGAATAATCAACCAAATGAAGTTATCGGTGTAGGCATGTCAATATTCATATTGTTGGGAATTTACATAGAATTACTCAATACATATAAGTAGTAATGGAAAAATTTACTCTTATCAATAAGGAAAGATCAAGGATAAAAGTATTTGAACCTTTTGAAGATGTATCGAAGTCTAGTCCTATTATTGATGCAATTATGATTAGTTATGGATGTGTATATAAAAAAAGTAGTAAACCAGTTATGAAAGGAAGCAGAGTTGAAACTATCGAAGTAGCTCGGAAGGAATACAAACAACTACTGGATGAGGGGTGGAAGAAAACAAGTATCTTTAGGAGCTATTTCTAGGCACTAAATACATCAAAGTACATCCTATGAGCTCCCCCTACAGCTCCCCTTTCTCAATTTGAGACAGTAAGCAACAAAAAAGCGAGTTTGGAGACTAGCAAGTATAACTTGGTTTTTAAAAGTCGGGGCGACAGGATTCGAACCTGCGTCCTAGTGCTCCCAAAGCACCTGCAAGTTTCTAGATGTAAGTGAGACTTATTTTGCCAACAGTACTTTTAGAGAAAAAATATAACTTAATAAGGACTAATTTCTCGGATTTTGGGCACATTATGGGCACATAATTTACATAGCTAATAACTGACAGTCGATATAAAATAAGAGGTAATTAGCTCCTTTTTTATGTCTTGCTCAGTTACCTCCGTGTTTACTTTTAAAATTGAAAGCACTTTCGATGAATGGGCTTCGATATTTGATAGTGCAGAAGCAGATAAAAGGCATTCAGAATTTGATATTAAGCCGCTTTTCAGAGGAGTAAGCAAGGAAGATCCTCAAAAAATTATTGTTATTCATCAAGCGCCAGAAGGAAATGTTCAGAAGTTTGTTGAAGCAAATGGTGACTGGATGGCAACTCATAGAGTTGACTTATCAACAATGGAGGAATCCTCCTGGACTTCTTCTTTAACAAAAGACAGTTGTTGTGATTAATAAAAGAAACTTTTACTATTTTCCTCGCTAATAGTTAGTAATTGAAAGTCGATATATATTAAAGAGAATAAAATCCCTGTTTATTTAATGTCCATTAATACTTTTCTTCTGCTGTTATTAGTTATTGCGAATTACACAAACTTATTTTTAAATTTAAAAAATAGAAGATGAAACGTTTACTAATCCCACTACTAGCTTTTTTTGATGTAAATCATTTTTAAAGTGTGAAATTTGTTATGACAGAAAAAATACATGCTATAAAACATATTCTTGCAACAATATTTGCAGCTCAAAATGCTTTGAGAAGTTTAGCTCCTGAATTTAAATGGTCCGGTCTTGGCAACTTATTAGGTGATTATGGAGAATGCGTAGCAATTGATCATTATGGTTTCACTAAAGCTGTTCTTGCTTTTTCCTTATTTTTTCGTAAGTATGCATATATAGGCTCTAATTTGCTCTAAATAGCTCTATCACTGGCTTATTTAGGCTTATTTTCCTTTAAAAAAACATTCACATAGGGGTTGACGATTATGCAAATTCCAGACGAAATGTTGAAAGAAATTAGAGAAAGTGGATATGATCAAGAGCTTGTATATAACTTCATAAGAGAACTATTAAACAGCGATAAACAAATTAAAGAAAAAAACAATCTAGAGCTTATAGACAATTATTTATTAGACAAAGATCTACAAGAACCTGCTGCTGAGATACAGATGGCAGCAGAGCTTATAGACAATTATTTATTAGATAAAAGATTTATGAGAGAGCTTGAAGATAGGGATGAATATGATGCTGCTTAAAAAAAAAACTTAAATTTTTGATTCAATGATAGCCGATCTAAAATAAGGGGCAACTTGCTCCAAGTTTATTGAAAAATAAATAAGATTTGATCTATATGTCAACCTTTTCTATCCCAATTATCCTAATTCATCTTTTCATCAAATTGCTCTTCAATATGTTTTCTGCATTCCTTTAAAGAACAACCTATTAGCTCTATTGTCTTAGCTTCAGTTTCTGATTCGCCTCTTTTAATTGCACTTTTAGTTAATGTTCTTTAATTATTAATTAGTAAAAAATTAATATCTTTTTTAGATCTTTCTGCGAAATATTTGTTATGAAAAATTTAACTAGCATTTTATACAAGATATTGATCTATTTAAATCAATAAAGATTTGAGAGATGAAATATAGTTTTAAGAAATTACGAGCAAAAATTTGGCATCATTTGATTACTTCGAATATCTAAATTCAATATCATTTCATCCACCTGTAATGATAATAACTACATTAGTATTCTTTTATATAAGAAGAAAAATTTTATTAACTGGTAAAAAACATTAGCAATCTATTTAATATTTATATTTTTGAATGAGTCAAAAATTAAATAAACAAAGCAAGTAATAAAAACAATTACATATATAGATTCCATTTAACTTACCGTTGTTATTGTGCTGCTTAATCCATAAGTGAGAAAAATAAAACTTGCAAAAGTAACTCCAATCATTACTGTTGTGTAGAGTTTATTTAATTTGAAATTACTACTTGCAGATGAAAAGTCTGCAATAACAAAACCTTTCATTGAATATTTATCTCTATTTCTGAAATTATTGCTGTTAACCAAACTGCCTAAAATTGGATCTGTTGAAACTTTTATTTGTTGATTGTTAACAGAATTTAAACCTTTATCTTCATTGAAGAATCTTGGAAACATGTATGCATGCCATAAAGTTATTATTGCCACCCAGAAAACTACACTAACCCCTGCAAAACCAAAAAGTAAGAATCTAAAGGTTTCCATATTTGTTTTTTAATTAACTAAAATCTACATCAAAAAAAATATCTAAATATCTCAATCCAAAAAAATATACTTTATATAATTCAATTAATCATTTCATGATGTTACTAATGATTATAAACAATGTTATTAGGGGTTTTTCTTTAAATATAAATTAATGATCAAATCATTTATTTAGCTAAAAAAGACAAAATAATAATCAAATTTAATATTACTTTTTAGAAATGGATTTCAGGATTTTACTTGTTATTGCACCAATAATATTCTCATGGATATTTACAGTCTTTTGGTTAGGTAGGTGGGATGTATTTAGATTAACGCCACTAGGATTACCAAAGAAGGGAGTAACTCCTTTTAAAAATTATCAAGTATGGGAAGATTCAGCATTGATTCCTGATGTTGGCAGACCTGCAGAAGGTTATCCAGTATTTACTGTAAGAACAGCAGCAGTAAATGCCCTAGGGATTCCAACTGTTTTCTTCCTTGGAGCAATATTGGCAATGCAGTTTAAATCTTATTAATGGGAAATTTTGATGGACATTAGATTTTTAATTGTTGGAGCACCATTTTTAATTGCATTTTTATATACCTTATTTTGGCTAAAAAAATGGGGTGCTTTTAATTCTGCGAATAATAATTTGCCAAAAAATATTTCTCTTAAAAATGAATCAATAGAACAAAGTTACATTTTAGAGAATATCTTTTTAACAAAAAATTAATCAAATTTTTCTTACCCCTTTATTGATACCTTGTCATGATTCCCATAGAACAGTATTTATTTTTTGCAGTTTCTCTTTATGCATTTTTTTATCTTTCAATAACTATAGTTAATGCATTAATTAGTTTTTCCTAAGCAATAATTACATAAAATATTAAACACTTATTTGTATAAAATAAATCTTCCTCTATTTTAAATCTCATTATATAAATATGTAAGTAGATATTAGGGCAATCTACTAACCGCTGGCTTTGATAAAGCGGTTCGTAATGAGAACCTCCCTTTGACCTCATTTTCTTTTTCGCAATCTTAGAAAATGAGGTTTAAATAATTTTTCATTAGTCAGGAATATTAAAGTTAATTTTCTATAGAAATCCAGTCATTAAATTTTATTCATGGTTATGTATATTATTTACTTTTTAAAAAAGAGTTTTTTATTTATAAAGAATATGTAGATATTTGGCGAATCTGCAACGGTATAGATTCCGTCTTTATGAACCTAGCCAACGAAAATATTCTTAACTACGTTTTAGTTATTTTAGTAGTTAGGAATATTTTTATTATAAGGTTAGTTTTTTCTTAAAAACAAATGATCAATAAATCACAAAAAGTATCCTCATTAGAAAATATCTACAAGAATCTGGAATCTGGAATGCCAGAGAATAAATCTATTAAAGAATATGCTCTCCCTAATGCGAGACAGTGGTTAGGTGGAAGATATTTAGCCCTTTGGGTATTACCTATTTATTTAATTAGAAAAATTGCAAAATTCGCAGCTTCCTCTGCATTTATAAAACCATATTCTCCAATTAAAAATGGCCCTTCCTATAAAAGACCAGAAACTTTGTACACCTCTTTAAAAAGTGTTTTTAAAGGAGAAGACCATTTAAGATTTTTTGATCATAGGTTTATCGCTATTTGGGTATTGCCTATTGCTTTGACTGGAATTGTTTTTGAAGTGCTTTTTATCTCTCCTACTAAGAATACTTTCCCTTTCAATTAAGCATCTTTTGTCCGCAATTTGTCCGCAATCATTGTGGACAGAATTTAAATAATAAAAAAAGACAGGCTGGGTAACCTGTCTATGAATTGGATAATTCGAGTCGGGGCGACAGGATTCGAACCTGCGACCTAGTGCTCCCAAAGCACTCGATCAGCAAAATGCGACAGCACCCATGAGAACAAAGTCAGGCTATGACTTTTGCTTGAAATATTTGTTATAAAGATGAGTCTCAAGAATTGTCTTATATGCAGCAACGTGTTGCAAAGTTAAGCATTTGATCGCCCAAGGATCGCCCGGCTATGACCTAGTGTCATAAAGACACTAATAATTTTCACGAGCCAATCATTGTCACATTGTGGTCTTAAGTAATAAATAATGCAGGCTCAGCTTTTTTATGCAATAAGTAAGCGTTTTAAATGAGTGACTAGGCTATATATCAAGAATTATTGCTGGTATTAAAATAATTTGCTCCATTTCTTAATCTTTGAATTTCGTCTTTTGTTTGATGCTATAAATAAATTATCTTTAATCTAAGTGGCTAATGAGTATTTTTAAAAAAACTCTCATTTTATCTTCTGCAATTTCATTAATACTTTCTCCATCTGCGATGGCTTCAAAAAGATTGAGTGGAGCTGGTGCATCATTTCCTTCGAAAATTTATACGAGGTGGTTTTTTGACTTAGCTAAATCTGGAGGCCCTAGAGTTAATTATCAAGCAGTAGGTTCTGGATCTGGAAGAAAAGCTTTCATAGACGAAACTGTGAATTTTGGTGCATCAGATGATCCTATGAAAGATTCTGATATAGAGAAAGTTAAAAGAGGACTTGTTCAAATACCTATGGTTGGTGGAACTATTGCTTTCGGATATAACTATGATTGTGATTTGAAACTTACTCAAGAGCAAGCAGTACAAGTTGCACTGGGTATGGTTAAAAACTGGAAAGAATTAGGTTGTAAATCAGGTAAGTTAACTTGGGCACATCGTTCTGATGGATCAGGCACGACTAAAGCTTTTACAAATTCTATGGAGGCTTTCTCTAAAACCTGGAATTTAGGTTCTGGTAAATCTGTTAAATGGCCTTCGGGAGTTGGAGCAAAAGGAAATTCTGGTGTTGCAGGTGTTATACAAAATACTCCAGGTGCAATTGGTTATGTAAACCAGTCATACATTAAAGGTAATGTTAAGGCTGCTGCACTTCAAAATCTTTCTGGTGAATTCGTTACCCCCAATACTGAATCAGGTGCAATAGCTTTAAATGGAATAAATCTAGATGAAAATTTGGCAGGTAAAAATCCAAATCCTGCTGCTAAAGGAGCTTATCCAATAGCAACCTTAACTTGGATACTTGCTTATGAAAAAGGTAATGGCAGGAATACTAAGGCAATTCAAGATACATTCTATAAATTACTCAGCGATGAATACCAAGATAAAGCTCCTGCCTTGGGTTTCGTTCCCTTGAAAGGAGAAATTTTAAAAAAATCAATTGAGGCTATTGGAAGAATAGGAAGGTAATTTAGAACTAGTAAGCCAAGTAATAAAAAAAGGGTTACAGAAAACCTCTTGATAGTTACACCATAAGTCGGGCAGAACCTAATACCAAACTTCCTTCTAAAGTTATGCCAATTATCTTGGAGGAAATAACTTTTGGGTGCATTTTGGGTGCAACCTTTTTTGGGTGTAATTTATTATTAGCTGAGACTTATTGCTATAACTGATCGGGGCGACAGGATTCGAACCTGCGACCTAGTGCTCCCAAAGCACCCGCCCTCCAATTTGAGACAGTCAATCAAATAAACAAGTCAGGCTATGGCAAGTTAGTTGCAATATCAGAGGAGTTGTGAGTCTCAAAAAAAGTTCAAAGGTATACAAAATTATCCATAAATATACAAATCCTCGCCCGTTTGTCGCCCGCTTCCGACCTAGTGCCTCATATGAAGTAGGTCGATGAAATGATTTTATTGATCATCTTTTGGATTTAGAAAAGGTCTTATTTTATTCTTCACTTCATTAAGTGGTTTTTCAATAAAATCAGGTTTTTTTAAGACTGCAAGAATAATCCAACCTGCACTAATAGCAAGAACCATCGTTAAATAGGCAAACCCATAGATCATAAATAACTTGATTAATTAACTTTTATTATGCTTCTTTTTTGACTTCATAAAAGGGTTCGATGTTTTCCTCTTTTTTAACCTTTTCCTTTTCCTGAATAATTAATTTATTTTTGGTTCTTCCAAAATCATCCTTACCTGAAATAAAGAAAATAAGAGCACTAATAAAAAAAAGTGCAAAAAGCAAAACTTCCATATGCTAATACCATTTAATTAAATCCAAACTAGTTGAGAGGTCTAATTTTAATCAATATCAAATAATACAAGTCACGGTAAATTTCGTGTGATTAAATTTAAAATATAAAATCCTTTTATATCAATCTATTTCAATAGATAATAACCTTAAAGTGTTATTTTTTTACTTTGGCAAATATCTAATAAGTATTATTTTTGTGATTAAAAATTTTGATTTTCATTGTTTTATATACAGTCTGGCCATTTAATCTTTATATTTAAGAATGCTTTTTTCTGCCTTATTTTATAAATTTTGAACTTGAATAAATTTTTCAAGATATTTAGGCTTATTTAGTAATTAATTTATTGAAAATGCTAGGAACAATCAAAGATCCAACTTTATTTCTGCTTTTGAGTAGTGTTGGAATTTTACTATTTGGCTCAATTGGATATGGGATTTATACAACAGTTGGACCATCATCTTATAAGTTAAGAGACACCATTAAAGAACATGCAAGGATGCATGAATTAGGTATTGCTCATGGTCACAATCATCACAACCATAATGAGTCAGAACATATTCACTGAGTAGATATAAATGTATTTATATTTTTTTGATGCAGAATTAACAACAGAATTCTTCTTTATAGCAATCCTTTCTGGAGCATTATTATCATTCTTTATTTTTCTATTATTTTGGTTGACTAATCAAAATGCCATTTTTACAAAGCAATAAAGTTAAACTTAA
>CACBBE010000014.1 GCA_902537395.1 uncultured Synechococcaceae cyanobacterium | reverse complement strand
AACTATTCTTTGATATCCCTAAAGACCATCCAATAAATGAAGAAATAAATATTGTGACGATTAACGGCAAAATTGCCTGTTGAGTATTTACGAGGCTAAACCATTCCCTCCAACTGCTAAAAAATCTTTCTCTTTGAAATTTTCTTTTTTCATTTTCTAATAATCTCGCTTTTTTGGCGAAAGATTTTGTCACCCACTTTTCGAAAGGAATCTTTTTTATAATCGCCATTTTTCTCTCCACTTCTAATAATTTTCCAGAACTAAGATGAGGATGAAATGTACTTATCAATTCAAGAGTTTTTAAAAACATCTCAACAGTTGCATCTTTTATGAGCTTTTGCTCATGACTTAAATCAGCCCAATCTATTTCTGGAAAAAAACGGTTTCTGTTTGGTGAAATTTGATCCTCTGACATTTGACCAGGCTCTCTGAGCCATCTATTAGTATTTTCGTCGAATCTCCGCCAATATAAAAAAGGATTAATAAAAATTGTTTTACCAGATACTTTGACTACATCTTGTTGAAGATGATTAGTTATCTTTCTTTCAGAATTTTTCGATTTTATCAAAAGTCAAAATTAATAATCTAATTAAAGATTATCTTTTATTCATTATTTTTCCAGAAATATGAAAAAAATTATCCTATGAATACTAAGTTATCGATAATTGCCAACGCTTTTTTAAATAATTACAGTATTCACAATTTAAGGAAGGTTTTGGAAAAGCATCAGAACGTAATAAATTAACCGCATCAATTATCTTATTTTCTACCCATGAAGTAGAACAATCTAATTTAATTAGATGTACGTCAAAATTTAATTGGTTATTAAATAATTTTTCATTTTTCTTTCCATTGAAATATAAAAGATAAGCTTCTTTAGCTACTTGAAAACCGTTTTTTTTAAATAGCCACTGATACATTTCTAATTGTCTCTTATAAGCTTTTGCATATTCGTATTTATTAAAAGTCTCAGACCAATCAAAATTATTTCTAGATGTTGCTTTTACATCAACGATAATAAGATCGCCATTTTTTTTCTGCCAAATATCATCTACAGCTCCGCCAAAATCATAGTTATGTTCAACTGACATATATCTTATCCCTTGGAAATTACTCCTCCAACGTTCTAAATCTTTGTGTTGGAAAGGCACAGCATCAATTCCATATTCAATAAATAAAGGGTGCGGCTCCTGAATTTTTCTATAATAATCAAATTCATTTTTACATAAATTATCTACAGCTATATTTAAAGTAAATGGTAACGATGGCGGTTTTATTTGATATTTTTTGTCCAATACGCAACATCTTGGACAACTAAGATATTTCTCAACTGTAGATCGACTTAGTTTAATAATATCGTGCATTACATTTTATATCTCATTTAAAAATTTCTTGCTTAAATAAAAAACTTTAAATTTTTTAAAAATTTGAAGACTTACTCCCACTCAATAATACGTGGTAAAATTTAGAGTTTCTGAAACTTTCATATCTGTTGATACTACTGTTGTTTCTTGAATGCACCTTAACATAAGAATTTAACGTGAGATGTTCGTGAGATGTAATTGTCGAGAAATCCATAATTTTATTCTTTAAAATATGATTAATTCATAGAGATATAAAACTCTATGTCATTCAGATTAGTTTTAAGTACGATATTAATTATTTAAGAAATTAAATTGGGGAAAGAAATTCCTACTAAAGAAGAAATTCAAATGAGAATTGATGATCAATCATCTTCCCCTCGTCAAATAATAATTTCCTCTCCAAAAAGATATATAAGAGGCAAAGAAAAAACTACAAGGATATGGGTAGAAGTAAGTTGTAGTGAACATGGTCCATATCAAAACCCCATAAGATTAGATACGCTCCTGAGAATAAAAAATAGATGTTATTTCTGCGGTAAAGAAAGACAAATTAATAAGAGAACAAGGTCCGAAGCACAAATAAAACAATCCGTTGAAAAATGGTCTGAAGAAAGAAATTTTCCAGTTAAATATATAGGGGTTTCAGATGACAGAAAAATTACTTTCTTAGAATGCAGTTTGCATGGATCGAAAGAAAAATCTACTGGGAAAGTTGTAAATTCCGGGCAATTATGCGAGGAATGTGCGTTAGAACTTCCAACAGGTGGTCATATTCCATTTGATGAGAAATTATCTGCCTATTTAAAAAAATATAAACCTCCATTAGTAATGCCCTTAAGGGAAGGTCCCAAAAAATATAAAAATGGTAAACCTACAAATAGGTCAGTTTTTTATAAATGTTTAAGTTGTAATGGTGAATTTTCATCTTCATGGACAAGTATTTACCACAAAGGTATTAAAGGTTGCACAAAATGCGTAGCAAGAAAAACTCAGCAAAAGAGAATATCCCCAATAAATGAAGTTTTAGAAAAATTAAAAAGGATCAATATCGACATAAACAATCTTGATGAATATAAAGGAACCCATCATCCATTAGATCTGATTTGTATTAAATGTAAAACCAAAAAGAAATTAAAAATAAACTCAGTACTCAATAATAAATCAGGTATGAGTTGTTTTTGCACAAGAGCAATTCCAAATATTTGCCATGATTATATTTTTAACCATTTATTAAACATTTATCCAGATTCAGTTTCTAGAAAAATATTCAAAAATAAAAAAATTGAAGCAGATATTTTTATCCCATCGATCAATACCATTGTTGAGGTGAAGTATGGAGATTCACCATTCGGGAGAGAAAATGCAAATGGTCAGGCGAAGAAAAGGTATGAACATATTCTTAAACAGGCAAAAAATTATTCCAGTTTAGAATCCCATATTATTTACTTAATCATCGCTGACAAAGAAAATATTGATTTTATTCCCAAAATTATAAAAGAATTCAACTATTTCTTACTAAATGATAAAAAAATATTAAAAGAGCACCCTTTATTATTTTCCGATGAATTACTCAAGGAACTTTATTCTCTTTATGAAACTCCATACATAGTTAGATCAAAAGAAATAGTAGAAAACAAAGAAAAAGCATTAATTAGGAAACAACTAAAAGATTTTTTAAAGAAAAATAACTACAAGTATCCCTCCCAGAGAGATATTAAGGAAAAAATTGGATACTCTCAAAAAAAAGTTGATAGTGCCCTGTGGATTAATAGAAATTCAACAATGCAAGATAGAGTGAATGCCTGTAAATATTGGTTTGATATGGAAGTAAAAAGTATAAGAAATTTTTATAGTAAACAAACTTAGATTAAAGTTAGTATGAAAGTACTTTTTCCTAAAATCTAATCGTAGAGAATTAACTTAAAATACGATTTCTACGTAGAGACGCAGAATAGTCCAACGTGAGATATTTGTGAGATGTTTGCTTGAAAATCCTTACAAACAGGTAATAAAAAACTCACGTGAGATTGACGTGAGATGTAGTTTTTTAAGATATAACTAAGTTTCTTGTCTCTGGATTACTCCCACTCAATAGTTCCAGGAGGTTTGCTTGTAATATCATAAACAACTCTATTAACTGCACTTACTTCATTTACGATTCTATTTGCAATCCTCTCCAAAATCTGAAAAGGAATTTTTGACCAATCAGCTGTCATGCCATCTTCACTAGATACACAACGTAAAACTATTGGCCATGCATAAGTCCTTTTATCACCCATAACCCCTACTGTTTTTACAGGTAGCAATACTGCAAAAGCTTGCCAAATATCATTGTAAAGACCTGCTTTTTTAATTTCATCTCTTACTATCCAATCTGCATCTCTTAAACAATCAAGTTTTTCATTATTTACCTCTCCCAGAATTCTTATAGCTAATCCAGGTCCTGGGAATGGATGCCTTTTTATTATCTCATTCGGCAAACCTAAAGCAGCTCCCACTTTTCGGACTTCATCCTTAAAAAGTTTTCTTAATGGCTCAACTAATTTAAATTGTAGATCTTTTGGCAATCCACCCACATTATGATGACTCTTTATTTTTACAGCTATTCTTTCTCCTGTTTTGGGATCAATATTAGTCCCAGCACTTTCAATAACATCAGGATAAAGAGTCCCTTGGGCTAAATACTGAAAAGGTCCCAATCTATTGCTTTCTTCCTCAAATACTCTAATAAATTCTTCACCTATAATTTTTCTTTTTTGTTCTGGATCAGTAATACCTTTTAATTTGGCAATAAACCTTTCCCTTGCATTAATGTATTCAACTTTTATGTGAAATTTCTTATCAAAAAAATTCATTAAAAATTCTGGTTCACCTTTTCTCATAAAACCTTGGTCTATAAACATGCATGTAAGCTGATTTCCAATGGCTTTATTGAGAAGAAAAGCAAGAGTTGAAGAATCAACTCCTCCAGATAAGGCAAGCAAAACTTTTTTATTGCCAACTTGCTCTCTTATTCTTGGAATAGTTTCATCTATATATGTTTCGGTTGTCCAATCAGTTGCACAACAAGAAATTTTATAAACAAAATTTTTAATTACCGTCATTCCAAACTCTGAATGCACAACTTCAGGATGAAATTGTACGCCAAATAATTTCTTTTCATCATTTGAAATTGCTGCATGGAGTGTGTTCTCGGTATGAGCAATCTTATTAAATCCATCAGGCAGACAATTAATTGAATCGCCATGACTCATCCACATTATAGATTTATCTTCTACATCAAAAAGGAGGTCGGATTCTTGATCTATATTTAGTGGGGCTCTACCATATTCAGCTTTTTTGGTTGCTGAAACAACTGATCCTCCAAGTTCTTTGACCATTAATTGCATTCCATAGCATATACCAAGAATAGGAATTCCTAAATTAAAAATTTTTTCATCACATCTTGGAGCATTTTGTTCATATACAGAATTTGGGCCTCCACTCAAAATGATCCCTTTAGGATTAATTTTATTAATGTCCTTAATTGAAATAAAATTGCTTACTACAAGAGAGAAAACATTAGTTTCTCTAATTCTTCTTGCAATCAATTCAGAATATTGAGATCCAAAATCTAAAATTAATATTGAAGGATCTCTTTCTTTTTTTAAAGATGTTTGACTCATGTATAAAAGTTAGCTCAATTTATTTACAAAAGCATAATGAATCCAAATTAATCTCATTGAAAATAAGAAATATAATTATTACCATGATTTCCAGCCCATCTTATTTTCCTTTTTCTATCAAAAATTATTGAGGCGATTTCCATATCAGTTTTTACATACCTATTTACATAAGCAGAAGAACGCTTTTCAATCGTCATTGATAAATTCTTGAATAATTTATCAGTTAAAGATTGATTAAATCTTTCAAGAAGTTGTAATGCATCCTCAAGATTATTTAACTGAGATAATTCAAATATTATTTCAGTTGGTACCTTTTCTTGAACAGCTAAATAAACAAGAATCTCAATTCTCGCATCAGCTAAATGATTATGTGTATGAAAAATACCTCCTGCTAATTTAATTAATTTTCCGTGATAACCAAAAAGAATTACAGTTTTAACTTTTTTTATTGCAGCATCAACTAGTAATGGTCCTATCCAATTTCCGATTTTGATAATTGGCAAATTAACATTATAAGTTTTGGCCAAATTTAACCCATTTTCACCAATAACAAAAACAACTTCTCCTCTAAAATCATTTTGAATTAACTGTGCTAGATTAGTTTTAGCCTCTTCTAATTGATCAGGTGAAGCACTCGAGTAAGTCTCAGCAGAAGTACCAATAATAGATAATCCATCAACGATGCCAAATGACTTATTACTAGTTCTTTCAGCTAAAAATGCGCCTTTTGGGAAAATAATTTCTAATCTCAAATTAAAGCCCTCAGGAATTCTATCTAATAAATTTGCATATAAAACTTCTTTTGCAAAATTAGAAATGCATATCTCTGATGAATCTTCTTTTATACCTACACCAGATCCTGCAATAATATTTATTGGAATTGTTTGAACAAGATTATTGAAAGAAATTTTTTCTAAAGAAACTATTGTCCATATTTCTAGGTTTTGTGTAATGTCAAGATCTAAGCCTGACTTTGCAAAGGTAATTCCTAATGCATGCGAGTCATCTTTAAGTAAACCAACAGAATGAATTTCAATTTTTATTTCTTTTTTTTCATTAGGAATTTTTATTAGTTCATAATTCCCAAATGGTAACCCTACTAGTTTTTTTAATGCTGACCTAGCAGCTCCAGCAACCCACAAAGGTAAAGAAAATCCTTTTTTCAAATCAAGTAATTGAAAAATATATAATGAGAACTAATCTAAGAATGACCTATTTAACAAAAAGTGGCCATACAAAAAAAATTATCATTGATGATTCCTGGACCGACGCCAGTTCCAGAAAAAGTTTTACAAGCATTAGGTAAACATCCAATAGGCCATCGCAGTAAAGAATTCCAAGATCTCGTAGGGAGTACTACTAAAAATTTACAGTGGCTTCATCAAACTCAAAATGATGTTCTAACAATCACTGGAAGTGGGACGGCCGCAATGGAGGCTGGAATAATAAATACCTTAAGTAAAGGAGATAAAGTAATTTGTGGAGAAAATGGAAAATTTGGCGAAAGATGGGTAAAAGTTGCTAAAGAATTTGGTCTAGAAGTAATAAAAATTGATTCCGAATGGGGAACTCCACTTAATCCAGAAAAATTCAAAAAAGTATTAGAAGAAGATACGCAAAAAGAAATAAAAGCTGTTATTTTGACTCATTCTGAAACCTCAACAGGTGTAATTAATGATCTAAAAACTATAAGTTCGTATATTCGCGAACACAATACAGCTTTATCAATTGTTGATTGCGTTACAAGTCTTGGAGCTTGCAATGTGCCTGTAGATGCTTGGGAATTAGATATCGTTGCTTCAGGATCACAAAAGGGATACATGATACCTCCAGGGCTTAGTTTTATAGCAATAAGCCAAAAAGCATGGGAAGCTGCAGAAAAATCTAATTTACCGAAATTTTATTTAAATTTAAAATCCTACAAAAAAAGTCTATTAAGTAACAGTAATCCATATACTCCAGCAGTTAATTTGGTTTTTGCTTTAGATGAATCATTAAAAATGATGAGAGAAGAAGGCTTAGATAATATTTTCTTCAGACACAATAAACATAAATTAGCAATGAGCAATGCAATAAAGGCTTTAAATCTAAAATTATTTGCTGATGAAAAATACTTGAGTCCTTCAATTACTGCGGTAAAAACTGAAGGAATAGATGCTGAAGAATTTAGAAAAACTATAAAAAATAATTTTGATATTTTACTTGCTGGTGGTCAAGATCATATGAAAGGAAAAATATTTAGAGTAGGACACTTAGGTTATGTTAACGATAGAGATATTATTACTGTAGTTTCTGCTATTAGTAATACACTCCTCAACCTCGGTAAAATCACAGCCCAACAAGCTGGTGAAGCATTAGTTATAGCGTCTAGATATCTTGAAGAAAACTAAGTTAAGTACCTGGCTCTTCAACATTTCCGCCTAATTCAACAATCTTTTTTCTAAGAACGATTGATTTTTTTTCATCACCGTTGGTTTGAGCAATTGCTAGGGCAAACTCTAATTTTTCGAGCTGGTGGCCACCCTCAATAAAAGATAATTTTTTCCTTATGCGGTTTTTATTATCTTTGCATGAAATTTGTGAAGACATAAAAATTCATCCTTTAAGCAATATTATGCCAACAAAAGGGGACATTATGGGAGAAAATCAAAAATATTATTTGACTATAAACTTAAGCAAATAAATTTTTTTCTAATATTATGTCCAAACATCACTAAAAATTATGCCAAACATAAATCTCATATATTACTTTCTTGCTGGCGGCATTTTTGGAGCTTTAGCTCTAAAAACAGGTATTCCAGCAGCTCCTCTTGCAGGGGCCTTAATTGGAGCAAGCATTCTAAGTATCAGTGGCAAAGTCGATATTGCAGAATGGCCAATAGGTACGAGAACAATTTTAGAAATCGGCATTGGAACAGTTATTGGTACATCATTAACCAAAGACTCATTAATGGATCTTCAAACCTTATGGAAGCCCGCTATTTTAATAACTTTTACTTTAGTCATTACAGGATTAGCAATTGGATTATGGACAAGCAGATTACTTAATATCGATGTTATAACAACAATTCTTGGCGCAGCACCTGGAGGTATTAGCGGTATGAGTCTTGTAGGGTCAGAGTACGGGGTAGGAGCTGCAGTAGCAACTCTACATGCAGTCAGGTTGATTACTGTACTTCTAATCCTTCCTCTAGTTGTGAAATGCTTGAATATATTTGGAGTAATTAAATCTTAAATTTCTATAGACATATTCACAATAAAAGATATTTTTAAATAGAAGATAAATGGCTAATGCAAAGATTTAGGCATAAAAAACTAATATTAGTATCATTAGGAGTTTTCACTTCTATATTCCTCACTAATGCAAGAGTTAATGCAAGTTCATTTGGTGCAGAAATTTTTTGTACTATGCGAGATGGCGGAAATGACCATGAGAGTAGTTGGGATGCAGCTTATACGTATATCAAAAAACAAAAGGGAGGATTTTTCAAAGTTTCACCTAAAAATGCAGCAGCACGAATAACTGAAACAGTTATAAGAGAAAAAGAAAAATTTAGTTATTGCGTTGAATATTTAGATAAACTTCATCCAAATAGAAAACTAATACGAGATTTAGAAAAAGAAGAAGAAAGAAAAGAAAAAGAAGCAAACAATAGGGAAAAGAAAAGAAAAGAATTAGAAAAAGAATTAGAAGAAACTAATAACGAAATTTCAGAAGATTTTAATGAGGAAACACTCGATAGATATAGTTATTAATTAAGGTTTCCAAAAGATAATAATTTGTTCTAAATTTAATAAATACTTTTTTGTATCTAAACACACTAAATCATATTTTTACTGGCAAATTTAGTCTAAAAAGCATAAATGAATGTTGACTTTTAGTATATTCAAGCGATTATTTATTTAACTAATTATTCTGAATGCATATTGATGATGCGGTGTTTTTAGAGGATTTGTGTCCTAAGTTCAGATTAAGACAATGGCGAAAATCTATTCATAAGTTTACAGGCAAAAGTTGTATATATTGCGGAAAACCATCTGAATCTATTGATCACGTAATACCACGAAGCCAAGGAGGCTTAAGTACTACAGAAAATTGCGTCCCTGCATGTCTTTCATGTAATGGGGATAAATCTGATGAAAATGCTTTGTATTGGTATAGAAGACAAAAATTTTATGATCCCCGAAGAGCAATGGCTATAAGAGCTTGGTTAGAAGGAGATTTAAGATTAGCAATAAGATTACTACAATGGGCTAATCCTAATTTTAAGGTAAAAAATAAAAATTACATAAAAGATGAATCAGAATATAAAGCAGCTTAACTACCAAATATTACATATTTTTCTAGAGTTATAACTCTCACAAATATTTTCCAATTCTTTTGGCGATTCTGAGAATATTAAAAATGTCGAAAATGAAATTAGAAAGACAAATAACTTTTGATAGAATTTAGAACTAACTAAACTTATTTCTTTTTCTACAAGAAGGGGGTAACTTTTTCTAATACTGAAAGTTTTGGATTTTAAATCGGGCTCAAAAGCTATTTTCATCATTAATTAATACATATGTACTACTTTAAACCAACATGAAGAAATCTGCAAGTATACTCGGAAATAAAAATAAATTTTTAATCTTGGGATGTGGTTTCAGCGGTAGTTTTTTTGCAAAAACTATAAGAAAATTCGGTTGCACTGTTTTAACAAGCTCAAGATCTGCCAGCAAAGATCCAAATAGTTTTATTTTCAACAGTGAAAACGGAATCGTTCCTGATAAAGAAATTTTTGATGGAGTCACCCATATTCTTAGTTGCATACCTCCCGACAAAAATGGAAATGATCCCGTACTAGAAAGCCTTCAAAGTAAACTACAAGATTTACCCCTTGAATGGATTGGATATTTATCTACAACAGGAGTATATGGAAACACTGAAGGTGGTTGGGTTTCTGAGATAGATCAGCCTAATCCTTTTCAGAAAAGGAGTCATAACAGATTAAATTGCGAAAAAAAATGGATTGAATCTAATTTACCCGTGCAAATTTTTAGATTACCTGGTATCTATGGACCTGGAAGATCCACGTTTGAAGCAATCAAAAATCAAAAAATTCGAGTTATCTTAAAAAAAGCTCAAGTATTTTCAAGAGTTCATGTTGCTGATATTACACATGCGATTATTTATTTATTACAAAATAAAAATTGTTTAAAGTTTCACAAAATCATTAATATTGCAGATGATGAACCCTGTTCTCAGATAGAAGTTATTCAGTATTGCTACGACTTACTTGGTTTAACAATGCCAAAGCCAATATTATTTAAGGATGCAAAAGATGAATTATCACCTATCGCTCAATCTTTTTGGATGGAAAATAGAAGAATTTCGAACAAACTTTTATGCGAAACACTCGGATATAAACTGATTTATAAAAACTATAAAATTGGCTTAAAAAATTGCTATCTGAATAGTTAAAAAAGAAAAAACTTTCTATGAATTTTCAACATACAAATAAAATATTGAAAGTAGTATTAAGCGTAGGAGATGAGTCAGGTATTGGACCTGAAGTAATCTTAAAAGCGCTTTATTCTAATGAAATACCAGAAAATATTGACTATTTATTAGTTGGGTCAAAGAAAAATCTACAAAATAGATATAAATATCTTAGATCCTTAGGATTAGAAAACCTTGCAGATCCTAAAAATTTAAATATACATGATCTCAAAATTTCTTCTTCAGATAATGACGCTAAATTAAGTTACGGTAATTCAAGTTTCCAATATTTAACAAAAGCAATAGAAATTGTAAAAGAATCCCCCAATTCAGCACTTGTAACTGGACCAATTTGTAAGAAATCATGGTCCCTAGCAGGTCATTACTTCTCTGGTCAAACTGAGGTATTAGCAAAATCATGTGGAGTAAAAAACGTTGGCATGTTATTCACAGCAAAATCACCAATTACAGGTTGGAGATTTAATACTTTACTAGCTACAACCCACATAGCCCTTTCTGAGGTTCCCAAGAAATTAAATACAGAATTAATCCACTCTAAATTGGATCTTTTCAAAGATTTTTGTAATACCTATACTGACAATCCTAGTTTAAAAGTAGCAGGATTAAACCCTCACGCCGGCGAAGAGGGTATTTTAGGTAATGAAGAGAGAGATTGGCTCAATGATGCATTAATTACTTGGAATAAAAAGAATAGAGGTATTGAATTATTAGGCCCTTTATCACCAGATAGTTGCTGGAATTCTTCTATAAAAGCATGGAATGACAAAAATGCTGAAAAGCATAATGGCATTCTTGCTATGTATCATGATCAAGGTTTAATACCAATGAAAGTGATAGCTCATAATTACTCAGTAAATACCACAATCGGTTTACCTTTTATAAGAACATCTCCAGATCATGGAACAGGATTTGATATTGCTGGCAAAGGAATTGCTCAATCTCAGAGCATGATTGAGGCTATTAAGGCTGCCGTAGAAATGACCAACAATTCAAGACTGCTTAACACGCATTAAAACTTGGCCAAATTCAACTGGTGTTCCATTTTCAACGAGAATCTCTACTATTTCAGCATTAAATTCAGATTCAATTTCATTCATTAATTTCATTGCTTCCAAAATACAAATAGTTTGACCGACCTTAACATTATTCCCTATTTCAACAAACGGCTCCTCACCAGGCGCTGCAGCTCTATAAAATGTCCCAACCATAGGAGAAGTTATTTCAATTAGATCAGAACGTCCTGGAGGTGCCACCTGAGGTGCTTCAGGCTCATTAACAACTGGAAGATTATCATTAATAGTTTTTTGATTAGCAGCTGTCTGCTTATCAAATGAAGTATTAGAAACTAAATTATTAATAACTTGATTCTGATCAAATACATTCCTTTTTATTTCGAGTTTAAAATCTTCTCCCTCTAGCGAGAACTCTTGTATATCACTTGTAGAGATTTTCTCTATTAAGCGATCTAAGTCATCATGATCTAATTTCATAGCCATTAATTTTCACGTCCAAGATAACTGTCATTACGAGTATCAACTTTAATCATTTCTCCCACAGAAATAAATAAAGGAACCATAACTTGAGCACCTGTTTCTAGAATAGCTGGTTTCGTGCCCCCACTAGCAGTATCACCTTTAACACCTGGATCAGTCTCTGTAACTTTCAAAGTAATTGATATTGGAAGTTCTACTTCTAAAACTTTACCATTATGAAAAATAACATTAACCTCCATTCCCTCTTTTAAATACTTTGCACCTTTACCGATTTGTTCAGAGGTGAGTCTTGTCTCTTCAAAACTTGTCATGTCCATAAAAACATAATCACCAGACTCCACATAAGTATGCTGCAGGTTAGACTTCTCAAGGATAGCCTGCTGTACTGATTCTCCGGCTCGAAAAGTTTTTTCAACAACGTTGCCGGTTTGAACTGATTTTAATTTTGTTCGCACAAAAGCAGAACCCTTGCCAGGCTTGACATGTAGAAATTCTACAACACGCCAAACTTGTCCATCCAATTCGATGGTAGTACCTGTGCGAAAATCGTTACTGGAAATCATTCCTGTATTACATCCCCAAGGATCATAAACCTGCAAGAGTGCTATGCAAAAATTCTTATCAAATCAGAACAAACTTTTCATAATTCTTTCGATTATGATTTTACAGGTTTTTCTCTTAAAACCTATACAAGTATTAGCTGATTTACCTACTGGAAATGCAGTAAAAGATCCTAGTGCAATCCTCAGAAACGCGCTCCCTATCAAGCAAGTTGAGTTGCAAGAACTTCAACACAAATTGGAAGACACTAGTGACCTTGTAAGAGGGGGAAGATGGCCCGCTCTTACAAAAACTGTTACAAAATGTCAATCTTTACTAAAAAAATACCAAGGTAAAATTATTCAAGAATTACCAAACGATAAAAAGAAAATTGCTGAAAAAACATTTTTAGAGCTCAAAGAAAATTTTGATAGTCTTCAAGATTTCTCTAAATCAAAGGATAAATACTCATTCATAACAACCCGAAGAGATGCTTTAGATAAAATAGGTGGATTAGAAGAATATTTTCTCCCAAATGAATTTCCATACTCTATTCCCCGGGAATTTGATAATTTACCAAGATTACTTGGCAGAGCAAAAGTCAATATAAAAACCTCCAAAGGTAATATGCAAGCTATTGTGGATGGATTTAACGCGCCACTTACAGCAGGAGCATTTATAGATTTATCTTCAAAAAATTTTTACAAAGATTTACCTATCAACAGAGCAGAGGAATTTTTTGTACTGCAAACAGGTGATCCAATTGGGGAAGATATTGGTTATTTAGATCCTGAAACAAACGAAGAACGTCACGTTCCCTTAGAAATTAGAATTCCTAATGAAAAAGATACTTTTTATAATCAAACTTTTGAAGATTTAGGTCTTTACACAGAGACACCAACATTACCTTTCGCAACACTTGGAACTCTGGGATGGTCCCATTCAAATACCGAAGTTGATGATGGCTCATCGCAATTTTTCTTCTTTTTATATGAAGCAGAATTAAATCCAGCAGGTCGCAATTTAATTGACGGGAGGAATGCTGCCTTTGGTTACGTGGTAGATGGATTTGATATATTAGAAGAGCTAACTAAAGATGACACAATAATTTCAATTGATGTTTTAGAAGGAATTGAAAACCTCAAATTAAATGCATAAAGAAATATTAGAAGATATAGGAGAAAAAGAATTAATAAATAGGCTAGGAAAATTTATGCCTAAAAACCAAATTTCAGACGATTGCGCTTTGATCAAAACTAAAAATGAAAATTTACTTGTTAATACTGATTCTTTGGTAGAAAGTGTTCATTTCAATGACATTACTATTTCTCCTGGGGACCTTGGGTGGAAAGCAGTTGTAAGTAACATCTCTGACTTATTATCTAGTGGAAGCAAAAAAACTATTGGTATTACAATAAGCCTAATTCTACCTCCTAGAACTGAGTGGATTTGGGTTGAAGAATTATACAAAGGAATAAATAAAGCATTAAAAGAATATGGCGGCGTGATTCTAGGGGGAGATTGCTCAAAGGGGGATGAAAAAATCATTTCAATTACTGCCTTAGGAATTCAAGGTGAACTTGAATTACGAAGGAACGCATGTAAACCAGGTGAGATAATCTTAACTACAGGAATTCATGGTCTTAGCAAACTGGGATTTTTGATACAAAATAAAATTAATTTCGATAATAAATATTCTCTAAATGAAAGATTAATCATTAAATCTATTGAACATTTTTGTCGCCCTAGAGTTTACCCAAATTTTCAAACAAATCTTCTCAAAACTCGCTCCAATAAAAAAATAAGAAGAATTGGATGCACTGATAGCAGTGATGGTCTATTTCAAGCCCTACAAGATTTAGCAATAGCTAGCAACTGTAAAGCGATCATAAATTATGGGAAAATACCCAAAGATAAGGATTGGCCAAAAGGAGATAAATGGGACGAATATTATTTTTTTGGAGGTGAAGATTATGAATTGGTTTTCTCATTGCCGAAAAAATGGGCAAAAAATTTATCTAAACTTGATAGAGATATTAACGAGATTGGTTTTTTTACTGATGGTGAACCATCAATAGAATTTAATGATAATAAAAAAAACAAATTATTTAATAGCACACCTTTCAGACACTTTTAATTAATCCCAATTCTTAGCAACAATCTCAGCTAAATCTACAACTCTCTGACTATAACCCCACTCATTGTCGTACCATGCAAGCACTTTTACAAGGTTATCTCCGATACACATAGTAAGGTCACTATCTACGATTGAAGATTCATTGGTACCTGCATAATCGCTCGACACTAATGGTTCATCTCCATACTTAATAATGCCTTTCATTGAGCTTAGAGATGCTTCCTTAAGAGCATTATTGACTTCTTCAGCTGTAACAGATTTAGAAGATTCAAAAACAAAATCTACTGCTGAAACGTTAGGGGTTGGAACTCTCATTGCAATTCCTGTTAATTTGCCTTTCATTTCTGGGTATACTAGTGCTACTGCTTTTGCAGCACCTGTTGAAGTAGGAACGATGTTTGTAGCAGCAGCTCTAGCCCTTCTTAGATCTCTATGACTATTATCTAAAATTCTTTGATCCCCTGTATAACTATGGATTGTAGTCATCAAACCTTTGTTAATCCCAAAAGTTTGATCTAAAACTTTAACTACTGGAGCTAAACAATTAGTTGTACAACTAGCATTACTCAAAATATCATAATCTTTGTGGTTATAAGTATCAGCATTAACTCCAACTACATAAGTACCAACACCATCCCCTTTACCAGGAGCAGTTAAAATAACTTTTTTTGCTCCTACCTCTAAGTGCTTACTTGCACCTACGTCTGTATTAAATACTCCAGTAGATTCAATAACCAAATCTACACCCCAATCTTTCCAAGGGAGATTCATTGGGTTTCTATCAGAGAAACATTTAATTGTCTTGTTATTAATTACAAATGTATCATCAGTATATTGAATATCAACACCATCAAGTTGGCCAAGAACTGAGTCATATTTTAATAGATGAGCATTAGTCTTGGGATCTGATGTAACGTTAATTCCGACGACTTCAATATTGGTGTAAGCTCCTCTACTAAGCCAACAACGCATAAAGTTTCGACCGATTCTGCCAAAGCCGTTAATTGCAACACGCAAAGTCATAACTGATAATTTCTAAATGATTAACCTAAGTTGCTGATCATACTGAATTTTGTGCAATAACGTAAGGTTTTTTTGATTTATTAAGCAAATAAGTCTAGTTTTGTATTAATTCAAGAGAAAAAAACATTTTTTTTTAAGAAAAAATAGCAAAATTTTACCTACAAGTTATTTTGATTTAAGTAAAAGATAAACATTGGATAAAAAATTACTATTGAAAAGTCATTTTCATTTTATTGGGATTGGAGGTATTGGGATGTCAGCATTAGCAATAGGTTTACTTAAAAAAGGTTGTTCAGTTTCAGGGTCTGATTTAGTTAAAAACAATGAAACTAATAAATTAGAGGAATTAGGTGCATTAATTTTTACTTCTCAAGTACGACAAAATATTGAATTTGTTATTTCAAAATTTTCCAACAAATTGATTAATTTTGTTATAAGCACTGCGATCAAGCCAGAAAATGAGGAATTTTCGTACTGCAGAGAAAAAAATTTATCAATAAAACATCGTTCAGAGATACTTGCAATGCTAATGGATACTTATACTGCATTGGCGGTAGCAGGGAGTCACGGAAAAACATCAACCAGTACATTTCTTTCTACAATACTTGAATTATGTACGCATGATTCTTCTTCAATAACTGGAGGAATAATTCCTATTTACAACTCTAATTGTCATTTAGAAAATACAAAATACTTAGTAGCTGAAGTTGATGAATCTGATGGGACAATTAACAAATATATTTCTGATATTGGAATAATCAATAACATTGATTTTGATCATTGCGATCACTTTTCTAATTTAGGTGAAGTCATATCTTCTTTTAAAAGTTTCGCTAAAAATTCTAAAAAATTATTACTTAATTTTGATTGTGAAAACTCAAGGAATAATTTTTATTCTAATTGTAAGTGGTCAAACGCTACGGTTAAAAACATAGCTTATGCAATAATCCCGACTGAAATTAATTCAAAGTACACAATTGGTAAATATTATGAAAATGGAAATTTTATCAGTAATTTAAATATTCCAATTCCAGGATTACACAATCTATCGAATATCACCGCAGCAATAGCAGCTTCAAGAATGATAGGAGTAGATTTTATAAAAATTAAGAAAAATTTAAAATATCTGAAACTGCCAAAAAAAAGATTTGAATTCAGAGGGGAAATTGATGAAAGAAGTTTATATGATGATTATGCACATCACCCAAACGAAATAAAAGAGACGATTAAATTAGGAAGATTATTTATTAAGCAAAAGCATAATAATGATTCACCCCAAAGTAGATTAATTGCTTTATTTCAACCTCATAGATACTCTCGAGTAAAACAATTTAATAAAGAATTCGCTGAAGAATTATCAAAAGCAGATATTATTTATGTAACAAGTATTTATGGAGCAGGAGAAGTTAACGAAGATAAAATTACTACGAAAATTATCACTGATCAGATTTATAAAAAAAATAAAAATGTTAGTTATATTAACAATTATTATGAGTTTACAAAGAATTTTTACGAATTAACTCGAAAAGGGGATTTAATTTTGAATATGGGAGCTGGTGATTGTCATAATTTCTGGTCAATTTTAAATCAAAAAAACAATTAAACTAAACAACTAATTTATGAATAAAAAAAAGATTTTTTCTCAACACTGTAACTTAAGTAGTTATACAACTATAAAAGTGGGAGGAGTAGCTGAATATTTTGCTGAGCCAAGAAGTATTGAAGAATTTTCATATCTAATAAAATGGGCTAATTTAAACAAACAAAGATGTCAAATAATTGGTGCAGGTTCAAATCTTTTAATAAATAATATTTTCATAAGAGGCTTAGTTGTGTGTACAAAAAAATTAAAATCATTCAAGATAGAGCCATATTCAGGAATTGTTGAAGCGGAAGCAGGTGTTATGCTCCCAACATTATCTAATTCTCTTGCTAAAAATGGATTACAAGGAGGGGAATGGGCTGTCGGAATTCCAGGAACATTAGGAGGAGCAATTTATATGAATGCTGGCACAGGAAACTTATCGTTAGCAAAAAATCTTATTTCCGTAAAAGTTATAAATAATAAAACTCATGAAAAGCTTGAAATTGAAAAAAAAGATATCAATTTTGAGTATAGATTTAGCTCTTTTCAAAAAAATGATTTGACAATTATTAGTGCAAGAATGCATTTTGAACCTAATGGAAATCTAGAACAATTAATTCAAAAAACCAAAAATAACCTTAAATTAAAAACTGAAACACAACCTTATCATCAACCAAGTTTTGGAAGTGTTTTTAAAAATCCTGAAAATAATTATGCAGCGAAATTAATTGATGAAATGGGTTTAAAAGGATTTAAAATTGGCGATGCTGAAATTTCTACAATACATTCAAATTTTATAATTAATACTTCTACAGCAAGTTCGAGAGATATTTATGAATTAATAACAGTAATTCAACAAAAAGTACTACAAAACAAAGGAATTTTTTTGCAACCGGAAGTAAGAATGATTGG
Source organism: uncultured Synechococcaceae cyanobacterium (assembly GCA_902537395.1). Lineage (GTDB taxonomy): Bacteria > Cyanobacteriota > Cyanobacteriia > PCC-6307 > Cyanobiaceae > Prochlorococcus_A. Next base: position 9,432 of record CACBBE010000014.1, on the reverse strand, counting down.
TTTTGACTATCCTAATTAAAGAAACTTTTTTACAAAATGGCTGGTTTTGGACTTCCTAACTTTGGACAACTTACAGAAGCTTTTAGAAAAGCTAAACAAATTCAGCAAGATGCGCAAAAATTGCAAGATGAACTTGAAAATATGGAGATTGAAGGAAAAAGTGATGATGAAATGATTAAAGTCTGGATCAGTGGAAACCAACTTCCTTTAAAGGTAGAAGTACAAGAAAATATTTTAAGCGCAGATAAAGAAAAAATAGAGAGAAACATCTTACAAGCTATGCAAAAAGCTCATGAATTATCAACTACAACTATGAAAGAAAGGATGAATGATTTGACTGGTGGATTGAATCTTAATCTTCCTGGTTTTGATAATAGCGACTCTTAGAAGACTCAATCATTTCTTTATAAAAAGAATATCTTTCGAAAGATTTATTTAAATTACAGCCCTCATCGTTTAGATGTAAGCAGTTACGAAATTTACACTTAATTTCTTCATCGATTAACTGTTTATATATTTCTGAATAAAGATTTGGCAAAAAGCTAATATTAACCTCTACAGGTTGCATATTAAAACCAGGAGTATCCACAATGTAACTATGATTTGATATGGAAAATAACTCAACATTTCGAGTAGTATTTTTACCTCTCTTAATTTTATTGGAAACTGGAGCAGTACTATTTTGAAGACCAGGGATTATCTTATTAAGCAAAGTAGTTTTACCAACACCTGACGGGCCCATAAAAATCGAACACTCTTTTTGCTTTAACTCAACTAATAAATTATTAAAGTCATCAGATTTCTCTAAATTTAAAGTTATTGCTTTATAACCCCATTTCTCAAATTTATCAATTAAAAAAGATCTTGTTGTATCTGAAATTAAATCACATTTTGTCAAAACTAATGACACTTCAACACCCATAGATTCTGCTGATATCAAGAACCTATTGACTTGAGATAAATTTAACGCTGGCTCTTCAACGGAAAAAATAATATATATGTTAGAAATATTTGCAACTGAGGGTCTAACTAATAAATTTTTCCTTTTTTTGAGACTTGTTATTACTGCGCGTTTGCTTTTTAAATCAATATTTTCAATTACTATTTCATCTCCAACATAAATTAATTGATTCTTGAAATTTACAGACTTCCTCACCTTACATAAAAATTTCTCACTATTAACAGGGTTTTCTTGATTTTTTAAGTCAACTAAAAAAAAATCATTAAATTTTTTCGTAACTAAACCTAAATGTTTATTATTAGTTTTCATTCAATATTTTTATTTTTATAAATTTTTCATTTTCTTTAATTTGTTTGAACAAACATCCCATCTCCTTTAAGTTTTTTAATACCATTTCTTCTGGTTCACCTTTATCTAGTTCAACTATAAGGTATTCATTTTGCGATAACTTCTCCAAGGCTAATTTGATTTTGACAACATTTAAGGGACATGGAACAAATTTAAGATCCAAATGATTTAAAGAAGTCATTAGGATTCTTTGCCGAATAATTTACTAAAAAGTCCAGTACTGGAATTAATATTTTTATCTGAATATTGAGAAGCTAAACCCTCTAAAAGCTTTCGTTCTTCGTCAGTTATACGAGTTGGCAATTTTACTTTTACTAAAACTTCATGATTTCCTCGAGCAACCGGGTTACCCAGTCTAGGTACTCCTTTATTCTCAAGTGAAAGAGTTGTATTTGGCTGGGTGCCACTTGGAATTTTCAAATTAACATTTCCATCAACTGTAGTTATTTCAACAGTGTCACCTAAAATAGCCTGTAAATAACTTACATCTATTTCTGAGTAAATAGTCACACCATCTCTTTTAAGTTTTGAATCATTCTTAACCTTGATAAAAACATAAAGATCTCCAGGTGGACCCCCTTTCAAACCAACATTTCCCTCTCCAGAAACTCTTAATTTAGTACCAGTATCAACTCCAGCAGGAATATTAATTCTTAATTTTTTTCTGACTTGCTTTACTCCATTTCCACCGCAACTTACACATGGATCTGCAATTATCTGACCAGTTCCATTACATGAAGGACATTCAGCTACTTGTGTGAAATTACCAAAAGGTGTTCTCGTAGCTCTTCTAACTTGTCCACTACCCCCACAAGTTGAACAAGTTTTTGGTCCGGTGCCTGGTTTGGCACCTGTTCCTCTACATACTTCACATGTTTCAAGATGAGGAATTTTTATTTCTCTTTGTTGACCAAATATTGCATCTTTAAAGTCAACATTAAGGTCATACCTTAAATCATCACCTTGTTGAGGACCTCTTCTTTGAGTTCTCCCTCCCTGTGGATTTTGTCCACCAAAGCCATTAAAAAAAGTTTCAAATAAATCTGCAAAGCCACCCATATCTCCCATATCCGGCATTCCTGCCGCACCTCCAAGGCCAGCCTCACCAAATTGATCATATCTAGCTCTTGTTTCAGGATCAGCTAATGCTTCATAAGCCTTACCAATTTCTTTAAATTTATCTTCAGCGCCAGGTTCTTTATTAACATCAGGATGATATTGTCTTGCTAATTTTCTATAAGCCCTTTTTAAGGTATCCGCATCAGCATCTCTTGAAACTCCAAGTATTTGGTAAAAATCAGCCATTAGATAATGCTCAAATAAGAATTTGGAATTTATTCATCTTCAGAAGTATTAACCTCTGAATCAACATCCACTTCAACTGTATCCTTTTCTACTTCCTGTTGTGAATTTTGTTTACCAGGTCCCATAGAAACCTTGACCAACGCATGTCTCAAAACCTTACCTTCTAGGTGATATCCTCGCTGCAATTCTTCAATAATAAAATCTTCTTCAAACTCTTCACTAGGTTCTCTTAATACAGCTTCATGTAAGTTTGGATCAAATTGCTGACCAACAATTCTCATAGGTGACACTCCCTGTTGTTTTAAAACTTCTACTAATTGTTTATACAATCCTTGATAACTTCTATGAAGAGCTTGAGCTTCTTCACTTTCTGGTTTAAGTTGTTGTCTTGCTCTCTCAAAATTATCAACAATAGGAAGAATTGCAGTTAAAGTTTTTGAAACAAGTTGGATTTTTAAATCGTCCTGATCCCTAGACTGCCTTTTTCTGAAATTATCAAAATCTGCTGAAATTCTTATATATTGATTTTTTAATGTTTCATGCTCTTTTTCTAATTGTTCTAATCTTGCATCATTATTTGAAATAGTATTTTTTAATTCTTCAGTATTTATTTCTTCTGTTTTTTGAGAAGATAATTCATTACTTTCGGAAGTTAAGTTTTCGATAGACGGTATATCTTCAGGAACATTATCCTGGTTAGAATCATCATTTTCTTGATTATTAATATTGTCTGATTGATTTTCAATCATTTTTCAAAAATTTAATAAGACTATTCTCCAATAAAGTGATGCACAAAACAAGTTACGGAAGGCCGCACAAATATTTAGTCAGGAACAAATCTTAATGCTAATCCGTTGTTGCAGTATCTTTTGCCAGTGGGAGGTGGCCCATCATTGAAGACATGTCCTTGATGACCTCCGCATCTAAAACAATGATATTCGGTTCTAGGGACAATTAACTTGAAATCAACTTTTGTTTCTACTGATCCTTGAATTGAATCAAAAAAACTTGGCCATCCTGTACCACTATCATACTTTTTATCTGAGGAAAAAAGCGGCAAATCGCATCCTGCACAATGAAAAATCCCTTTTCTTTTCTCATTATTTAATTGACTGCTAAAAGCTCTTTCAGTCCCTTCCTCCCTTAAAATATAGTAAGATTCTGGACTAAGCCTAGCTTTCCATTCGTCTTTTGAGAAATTCCACTCTTCTTTAGAAACAAGTGAAGATGCTAATACTTGAATAGGATGAAAGATTATTTTTAAGATTGACATAGTAGGAATTAGAATAAAAGTTCTTCTTGAAAAAAATTGATTCATATATTTAAATCACAAAAATGTAATGAAGTTCATACAATCCAATTCTATTAAAAATATTCATAAATTAAGTATTGCTCCAATGATGGATTGTACTGATAAACACTTCAGGATGATAATGAGAAAAATAAGTTCTGAAGCTCTTTTATACACGGAAATGATTGTGGCCCAGAGTTTAGTGTATACGAATAAAAAAGAAAATTTTCTAGATTTTAATGATGAAGAACACCCGATATCGATTCAGTTTGGTGGGGACGATCCTAAAATCCTTAAAGAAGCAGCCCAAATGGCACAGGATTGGGGTTATGACGAAATAAACTTTAATGTTGGTTGTCCGAGTCCAAGAGTATGTTCTGGAAATTTTGGCGCTTCACTTATGAAAGAACCTGAAAAAGTAGCAAAATGTATAGAATCCTTAAAAAATAACTGCACCTTGCCGGTTACGATCAAACACAGAATCGGTGTAGACAATGATGATAGTTTCGTTAACTTAAATAATTTCGTAAGAATTATCGCAAAAGCTGGTGCAGACAGATTTACAGTTCATGCAAGGAAAGCCATATTAAAAGGTCTAAATCCAAAACAAAATAGGACCATACCTCCGCTAAATTTTGATGTAGTAAAAAAATTAAAAAAATCAAATCCAGAATTATTAATAGAAATCAATGGGGGTCTAACAAATATCGATGAATCTTTAAAAGCCTTGAATGATTTTGATGGAGTCATGATTGGACGGTCAATTTATAAACATCCCTTGAGATGGTCTGAAATTGATCAAAAGATTTATGGGATTAATAAAAAACCAAAATCTGCTTCAAATATTATTTTCTCCTTAATTCCATACATAGAAGAGCATTTAAGTAATGGAGGAAAATCTTGGGATGTTTGTAAACATCTTATAAATTTAGTAGAAGGTATACCAAAAGCTAAAATTTGGAGAAATCAAATTTCAAACAAATCTATAAATAAAGAATTAAATATTGAATATTTATTTAAATTAACGACAGCGCTTGAAGAAATGGGTTACTAATTTGTCTCGTTTGAAGGATTGCTCTCATTAGACACTCCCCTTTTTCTTCTGCTTCTACCATTTTCATATTCAGAGTTATCAGAAGAATTTCCATAACTTCTGTCTTCCCAACCTTCTGCCCCAGAAGATTTATTAGCGTTAGAACTATTAGATCCATTGTTGCCGCCGCCGTAGCCGCCTCTTCCACCTCTACGAGATCCACCAGAACCTCTAGGCTCAGCTTTATTAATTCTTAATGGCCTACCCATAAGTTCCGTTCCTTGCAAACCATCAATAGCTTTTGACTCAATCGCTTCATCTGCCATTTCAATAAATGCGAATCCTCTTTTCCTTCCAGTATCCCTCTCCAAGGGAAGAGAACAATTTAAAACCTCGCCAAAAGGGGCAAACAACTGGGAAACATCTTCACGCTCTGCGCGGAACGGCAAATTGCCAACAAAAATACTCACTTTAAACTCAACAAAAATTTACCTTATAAAAAAACTACAATAAGTAGTTCCATAACATTGCTTTACTATTCTACTTCAAAGCATACCCTTGTTGTAGAAAAATAATTGAGATTCAAAGTAACAATCTTTTTTGCCAATTATTTAACTCTTTTTCTACTTGAACAAAACCTGTACCACCATCGCTATTTCTTGATTTAACGACATTAAGAGGTTTAAGATCTACAAAAACATCTTCATCAAATTCGGGATGAAATTTTTTAAATTCTTCAATTTTTAGATTTTTAAATAACATTTTTCTCTCCAAGCAATATTTAACCATTTGACCAACAACTTGATAGGCGGTCCTAAAAGGAACATCTTTATTAACTAAGTAATCTGCCAAATCAGTAGCATTAGAAAAATCGTTTTCTACAGAATCAGATAGATTTTCAATATTAAATTCAATGCCCTCATTAATTAAAATAGTCATTGCTTTAATACAAGAAGATATTGTTTCTGCAGTATCAAATATTGGCTCTTTATCCTCTTGAAAATCTTTATTATAAGAAAGTGGTACCCCTTTGACCATCGTTAACAATGCCTGGAGATGTCCATACACTCTTCCTGTCTTACCTCTTATCAATTCTGGAACATCAGGATTTTTTTTCTGCGGCATTAAGCTACTTCCTGTGGCACATTTATCTGTTAATTTTGCAAAAGAAAATTCATCAGTTACCCATAAAATTATTTCCTCTGAAATTTTACTTAAATGAGACATTAATATAGCGGATGCAGAAACAAACTCTATACAAAAATCTCTATCACTCACTGCATCAATACTGTTTTTATAAATCTTTTTAAAACCTAATTCTGCAGCTGTAAAATGTCTATCTATTTTTATTTTTGTTCCAGCTAATGCTGCAGCCCCTAACGGAGAAATATTAACTCTTGAGCGAACTTCTTTATACCTTTCACGGTCTCTTTGGAGCATTTCTATGTAAGCCAATAAATGATGAGCCAAAGATAATGGTTGCGCTCTTTGCATGTGGGTATATCCAGGAATTAAGGTATAAATATTAGATTTCGCAAGATTTAAGAAGGATTTTTGCAAATCGATTATTAAAATTTCAATGTTGTCAATCTCTTTTCTTAGCCACAATCTTAAATCTGTACCAACTTGATCATTTCTACTTCTACCTGTATGTAATTTTTTTCCAGTTTCACCAATTAAACTTATCAGCTTTTCTTCTATACAATAATGAATATCTTCAGAAGGTGGACTAGGACAAAATTTACCCTCCAAATACTCAACTTTTATTAATTCTAAACCATTAATAATTTGATAAGCCTCAGAAGACGATAAAACTTTTGTTTTGCCAAGCATTTTCGCATGAGCAATCGAACAATCTAAATCTTCTAAAATAAGCTTTCTATCAAAACCAATTGAGGCATTAAACTTTTCAATAAAAGGGTTAAGTGCATTATCAAACCTTTTACTCCAAACTTTTGCCATATCAATTAGAAACTTTAAGTATCTCTAATAAAGCATTTTTTTATATAAGTGACAAAAAATATCTATTTCAATTGAAAAATAACCATCGAAGCATCATCTTCAAGATGTCTATTTTGCCCTGTAAAATCATCTAACTTTTTAAATATTTTATTTAAGATTTCTTGGGATGTATAAGATTGCTTACATAATTTTGTGAGGGTTTTAATTAATCTTTCCTCATCAAATCTTTGTCCTAAAGAGTTAGAAGTATCAATTACTCCATCTGTATAATAAAGAACTAAATCATTTTGATTAAGCTTGATTTCCCCACAGTGATATTCAGCATCTTGTTGTAGTCCAAGTACAAATCCTTTTGCATCTAATTTAATAATTTTCTGATCTGAATTTTTCCAAAGAAGAGGAGGATTATGTGCTGCATTAGCAAATCTCAATTTTCTAGTTCTAGGGTCATAATCTGAGTAAAATAATGTCACAAATCTATGCGATTGATCTAAATCATTTATTGCCAGTTGATTCAAATCATGCAAAATTCTATCTGGAGGCAGACCTGTAAGAACCTCTGCACGAAGCATTCCTCTTAACATAGTCATTAAAAGACCGGCTGGAATCCCTTTACCCATGACATCACCTATTACAAAAGCCCATCTTGATTTTTCTTTCCTTTTTTCAGAGATATTCGTCTTTAAGCACATAAAATCATAGTAATCTCCACCAAGCTGAAGAGCTGGTCTACAATGTGCGGCCAGATCTATACCATGGATAATTGGACAATAATCCGGGAGTAGTTGAGATTGAATTTCTGCACCAGTGGAAATTTCTCTATCTACATTTTCATGCTTTTTCTTTGTTTTTATTAAGTAGTGATTTTCTAATCCAACAGCTAGGCAATTTTCAATAAAATTAAAATTACTATCTTCAGTAATTGACTTTCTAGAAATAGCTTCACTAAAAATATAAATAAATCCTCTACATTTACCTCTAGATATTATTTTTTTTGTTTCAATTTTATATTCTTTAAATTTATTTTTTAAAGCATTTTCAAAAGTTAAAATTTCTTTTATTTTAAAATTTTTTGAGAAATGAAATTGGTTCAAAAAACTATTAATTTCTTCCTCAATCATTAGATATTCATAATTAACAGAAATTTTTATATTTTCATTCCATATCTCCCCCTCATAATTTAAAGGAATAATTAAAATTATATTCTCAGAAAAAATATGTTTAAAAATTAAGCATACATAATCCAGTAATTTATTTATGTTGGAAAAAGATTTTAAATAATATGATAAGGAAGATGCAATTTCAGCAAATTTATATTTATTTTTTAGAGTTACTTTAGAGTCATTTTCTAAAAAATTTTGGATAAATTTATTCGAAAATATTTTTTCTTTTTGATTATTTGTCAAAGCAAATCTAATAGATAAGTATGTTTTAACATTAAATTTAAGTTTTTAAAAAAAATTAATTAAATATTTATTTATCTGCAAGCATAGCCTCTACAAATTCATAACTATTAAATGGTCTCAAATCTTTTATACCTTCTCCAGCTCCAATAAACCTTATAGGTAAATTTACTTCTTCAGATACAGCTAAAGAGACACCTCCTCTAGAAGTGCCATCTAATTTAGTAATAATTGCCCCACTTAAATCTGCTGATTTAGCGAAACTTTTTGCTTGTTTTAAGCCATTTTGTCCCTGACTTGCATCTAATACTAATAATGATTCAACAATTGCATCTGGGACCTTTTTATCAATAATTTTTTTTATTTTTGCTAATTCATCCATTAAATTATTTTTTGTTTGCAATCTACCCGCTGTATCAACAAGTAATAACTCAACATTTCTTTTTTTTGCAGAATTAATTGCATCAAAAACCACGGCAGCTGGATCAGCATTTTTTGATTGATTAGATATAACTTCAACATTACTTCTATCTCCCCAGACTTTAAGTTGTTCTACTGCAGCCGCTCTAAAAGTATCAGCAGCAGCAATTAAAGTTTTATAATTACTTTTTGATGACAAATATGCTAATTTTCCTAATGTAGTAGTTTTACCAACACCATTAACTCCTACTAATAACCAAACATTTAGCTTACCCTTTTGAGGAACTAAAAGATCAGAACCCGAATTTTTTATTGGTTTATCGATAATTAATTTTAATTCCCTCTTCAAGAATTTTATTCCTGCTTCTCCACCCACAACTTCCTCGTTTAATTTTGTTCTAAGAGAACTGATAACTTTATCGGTTGAATTAATCCCTACATCAGCTCTTATTAATAAAGTCTCTAAATCATCAAGAGATTCCGGAGTAAGAGGATCATCTCCCAATTTTTCCAATAATTCAGTAACAAATCCTTTACGGGTTTCTTCTAATCCTTTCCTTAATTTGGTTAACCAATCGATTTCATCAATCGATATTTGATTTATTTTTTTTCCTTGAGCAGCTAATACCATTGCAGACCAAGTGAAATTATCATCAAATTCTCCTAATTCAGGTTCAGCAATATTTTGTTTATTAGGTATATCAATCAA
>CACBBE010000013.1 GCA_902537395.1 uncultured Synechococcaceae cyanobacterium | reverse complement strand
ATATCATTAGAGTCAATTTTTGTAGATTTAGAAATTCTATTTTTTATTCTTTGAGAACATTCATTTACGTAAGATTTTGGCGGGCAATCTTCAAGACCTAGTTCTATAGCGGCAGCTCTTGAAGATAAACCAAGACCAGTATGTTGCCAAAAATATTTTGCATAAATACTTCCTTCTTTTTCAGTTATTAAGAAAGCCAAATTATTTCTTTTTTCTATTAACGAGAATTGTTCAGAACTATTTCTATCAATGTATTTTTTAGCTTTAAAAGCTATTCTTTCATTCGGATATGGCCAGATACTTTTATTGTTGTAGTAATTTTGTTTTTTTACTTTTTCGCATAATCTTTTCACTATGGGGTTTAGCCCGAATCGTGGGTAAATGGACTTCAATAAATTCATGCATTCTTGATCTTTTTCCTCGTAATTTATTACATCATTCCAAGTTGGTAATGCTACAGAAACAGCATGAATACTATCAGGAATTGCATATCCCAACTCTAAATTTTTCCATATAGGTTTTTTAAGTAAATCTCTCAATTTTCAGAATTTATTTAAAGCAAATAAAATGTCCGAGATTAAATCGTTTGTATCTTCACATCCAATTGATAATCTGACAAGAGCATCATCTATCCCTAGTAGATTTTTTGTTTTGTTATCAACAGAAGCATGAGTCATCGTTGCAGGGTGACAAATTAAACTTTCAACTCCTCCAAGGCTTTCTGCTAGAGAGAAATATTTGAGAGATTTGCAAAATTTAAAAGTATCCTCTTTATTTAAATTTAATTTTAGGGTGATCATTGAACCTCCAGATTTCATTTGCGATTTTGCTAAATTAAATTGCGGATGTTCTTGATTAAAAGGGTAAATTACTTTACTAATAATTTTATGCTTACCTAATTCTTCAGAAATAAATTCTGCACTTTTAGTTTGTTGTTCGATTCTTAAAGGAAGAGTTTTTACTCCTCTCGTAATGAGCCAACTATCAAAAGGAGATGGTTGAAGCCCGAGAGCTTTTTGAGAGAAAAGCATCTTACTATTCCATTCCTCATTATTTGTAAGTACTGCTCCGCCAAGTGCGTCACTATGTCCATTAATGAATTTTGTGGTGCTTACAACCGATAGTGTTGCACCAAGGTCCAATGGTTTTTGAATAAGCGCTGTAGAAAATGTGTTGTCTACAACTACTGGTATTTCGAGTTTATTCGCTTCATCACAAATCGCCTTAATATCGAGTACCTTCAAAAGTGGATTAGTTGGACTTTCTAGCCATATCAAGGTTGGCTCGAAGTTTGAAATTTTTTTGACATTATTTTCATTTGTAAAATCTGTGTATAAAACTTCTAGTCCAAATTTCTTGAAAACTTTTTCGAACATCCTCACTGTACAACCATAGAGATTTGACTCGCAGAGTATCTTGTCACCTGATTTCAGTGTTGATGAAATTGCAGTAACCGCGCTAATTCCAGATCCAAAAACTGTACAGTATTTAGAATCTTCTATTGATTTAAGGATGTTTTCTAGAATTCTAAAGTTTGGATTGCCTGATCTGGTGTAGTCGAAATTATCTTTATTTCCATGTTTGAAAGTAGATGTAGAAAAAATAGGAGGCATAACGCATCCAGTTTCTTCAGCAAATGTTTCCCCATGGTGAATAGATAAGGTCTTAAAACCTGGCTTTTTTATATTATTTTCCTTATTTCCCATTATTTTTAAAAATAAGAATTAAATTAAATCTCTCTTTTAAAAAATGAGAGATTTAATAATCCAAAGAAAAGTAGTATTAAACTTTTCTTGAATAATATTCAACAACTAGTAGTTCGTTTATTTCAAGAGCCACCCACTCTCTATCGCATTTCCCATTTATTTTTCCCGTTAATTTAGGCTTGTCTAAATCAAGATGAGGTGGGACATTTGCTAAGCCAGGGAATTCTATATTACCTTCTACAAGTTTTTTGCTTGCTTTGTTTTCTTTAATTCCGATTACATCGCCTGATTTACATTGATAACCAGCAATATCAAGAACCTTTCCATTAACGGTTACATGGCCATGATTTACTAATTGTCTTGAGCCTGGAATGGTACCTCCAAAACCAAATCTAAAACAAACATTATCAAGTCTGTTTTCTAAAAGTCTTAGTAGGTTAGTACCTGTAGATCCTTCTTGAGCTCTAGCTTTTTTCACATAACGTACTAGTTGTTTTTCAGAAACTCCATAATTAAACCTAAGTTTCTGCTTTTCTTCTAGACGAATTGCATATTCTGATCGCTTGCGACGGGCTTGGCCGTGCTGACCTGGAGGATTAGACTTCTTTGAAGCTTTCCTGGTGAGACCTGGTAGTTCTCCCAAGCGACGCGTAACCCTTAATCTGGGACCGCGGTATCTTGACATAATTTTAAATTAAATAGAAAATTGCAATAAATTGGATAATTGATTAAATTCAATTAAACTAATTACTACTGGAAATATTATTTTACATCATTAAAGTGTTCAAAACTATTAATAAATCAATTACTTCTATACTTCTTTTTATGATTTCGTTTTATCAAAAGTGGTTTTCTCCTTTTTTTGGACCAAGATGCAGATTTATTCCAAGTTGCAGCTCTTATGGATATGAGGCAATTACTAGACATGGTCCTTGGAAGGGAGGGTGGTTAACTTTAAAAAGATTAAGCAGATGTCATCCTTTAACTCCCTGTGGATGTGACCCTGTGCCTGACTAAATGAATGAAAATATTTATTTTTGTTAGGCAGGGATGTTGCCTTTGTGATTCATTAAAAAACAAACTGGCAAAAATAAATCTTAATGAGTTATTCCCTAATCTAGAGGAGCTTAAAGAAATTGATATTGATAGGTTCGATTTATATAAAGATAAATATAAAAAATATGATTATGAAGTACCTGTTATTGCTGTTGAAAGAATTAGGTCCGAGGAGATCATAGAATTGCCTCGCATTTCTCCAAGATTAAAAGATGATCAATTAAAGAATTGGTTTCAAAAAAATATTATTACCATTCTTGAGAAATAATTTTTTTATATGAGATCTATAAAATTACATAAACTTTTAGATTTGGTAGGAATTATTCCTTCATCAAATCTTATTGATCAAGAAATCAATAATATTTCTTTTAACTCTAAAGAAGTACAAAAAGGAACTTTATTTTTAGGAATGCCTGGTTTAAAAGTTGATGGAGGAAAATTTTGTATTGAGGCAATTGAAAATGGCGCAGAGGCTGCCATTATTGGGCCTGCTGCAAAACAGAAAATTGGATCTATTGATCGAAAAAGGATTTTGGTTATAGAGGATAATTTAGATTATATTTTTGGTCAAATAGTCGCTGAGTTTTGGAATAGGCCTTCAAGAAAACTTAAACTTATTGGTGTTACGGGAACAAATGGAAAAACGACGATTACTTTTTTATTGGAATATCTTTTAAAAAAATTAGGAAAAAAAACTGCATTGTTTGGGACCTTATTCAATAGATGGCCCGGTTTCTCTGAAGTAGCTTCTCATACAACTGATTTCGCTGATAAACTTCAAAATAAATTAAATGCTGCTGTTGAGGCAGAATCTGAATTCGCGATATTAGAGGTAAGTTCTCATTCTATTGCTCAAAACAGGATATCAGGATGCGAATTTGAGGCGGCTATTTTTACTAATTTAACTCAAGATCATCTTGATTATCACCCAGATATGGAATCATATTTTCAAACAAAAAGAAAATTATTTTTCCCACCTTACTTAAAAGAAAAAGATGGGATTTGTGTATTAAATCATGATGACTATTGGATATCTAAATTATCATCTAATCTTAAAAAAAGATCTTTATTAGTCTCTACAAAGATTACTGAAAGTGAATTTGAAAATGATGATTTTTTTTTCGTAACAGATAAAAAATTTACTGAAAGTGGTACCACTTGTATTTTTCATACACCTAGGGAAAAAATTCAACTTTTTGTTCCACTTGTTGGTGAATTTAATTTAATGAATGCGATTCAAGCAATAACAATTTTGTATAAACTGAATTTTTCTTTAAAAGATTTATCAAAGTTAATACAATCTTTCCCTGGTGCTCCAGGGAGAATGGAGAAAATACAAATTGATGATAATGACGTTTCAAGATCTCTTCCAACAGTAATTGTTGATTATGCCCACACTCCTGATGGATTAAAAAAAGTTTTGCAATCAATTAAAAAACTTTGTGAAGGGAAACTAATAACTGTTTTTGGCTGTGGCGGAGATCGTGATCGTAGTAAAAGGCCTTTGATGGGATCAATAGCTGAAGAGTTGTCTGATCAACTTTTTATAACCTCAGATAATCCAAGATCAGAAGAACCCCAAAAGATAGTAAATGATATTTTGATGGGGATAAAAAAAAGAGAAAAAATAACAATTGAAATTGATAGATTTAAAGCAATAAATGAATCTATTAAATTTGCCAATAAAAAAGATATTGTTTTAATTGCAGGAAAAGGACATGAAGACTACCAAATTCTTAATGATAAAGTTATTAATTTTGATGATAGAAAAATAGCTTATAAATTACTAAAAGAAAAAATAAATCTCAATAAAATTTCCTAACTAAATAAGAAAGATTTTTACGCAAATCACAAGAAAAGTTTTTTAGAATCAATGGAGTTATTTTTAATAAAATGAAAGGATTAGCTTTAGTTGTAGGCGCAGGTGGAATTGGAACACAACTAGCTAAAGATCTGAATGAAAGTGAAAAAGATTTAGATGTTGTTTTGTGTGGAAGAAAAAGTGAATTTAACCCTTTTTGGGAATTAGATATAGAGGATTCTCAATCCCTTTTGCACTTGAAAAATAAAATATCAAATCATCCTTCAAAATTAAGGCTAGTTGTTAATGCTACAGGTAGACTTCATAGTGATTCTCTTCAACCAGAAAAAAGATTACAACATCTTGATAAAAAAAATATGATGGAAAGTTTTTCAATAAATGCCTTTTCTCCTATTTTATTAGCTAAAGCGATTGAAGAATTTATACCAAAAGATTTTGATTTTAATTTTGCAAGTATAAGTGCAAGAGTTGGTAGCATTGGAGATAATCAAACTGGAGGTTGGTATTCATATAGAGCTGCAAAATCTGCACAAAATCAGTTTTTTAAATCTTTAAGTATTGAATGGGCAAGACGTTTCCCAAAGGCTGCTATCACATTGCTTCATCCAGGAACAGTAGATACTGATTTATCTAGACCTTTTCATAAATTTGTTCCAGAACATAAATTATTTAGTAAAGAAAAATCCTCCCAATTCTTGATCAATATTATTAAAAATCAATCGCCAGAATCTACAGGTAAATTTATTGCATGGGACAACTCGGAGATACCTTGGTAAACTAAATTTTTTTTATATCAATAGATCTTTAAGTCAATATTTTTTTTATTTCTCTAGCAAGTAAATCAATCTCAGCTTCTGTAGTCATTTGATGTACGCATGCTCTAAACCATTTTGGATCTTCTAAAACTCTAATCCAAATTTTCTTTTCTCCAAGTTTCTTTACATATTTATCCTTATCTTTAATATTTTCGATATTAAAACTAACAATCCCATTTAAATATTTTTTTTCTAAAACTAATTCAACACCCTTTGATTCATTTAATTCATCCCAAAGTTTCCCACTTAATTTGTTGATATTTTTGTTTTTTTCTTTTTCATGGCAGTCTTTATCCAAAAGATCTAAAGAATTCCGAAGCCCAGCAAGTAAAGGAATACAAGAGGTAGCTATTTCAAATTTCCTTGCATCATCATGAAAAAGATTATCTGAAGGCTCATAAATGCCTTGTTCTTTTTTTAATGATTTCCAACCAATTATTGTTGGATCTGTTTCACGAATAAATCTATCTGAGACATAAATGGCTCCAAGTCCTTCTGGTCCACATGCCCATTTGTGAGAAGTTATTGAATATAAATCAGAATAAAAAACTTCTTTTTCAATATTTATGTGCCCAAAGGTTTGAGCACCATCAACAAGTAAATAAGAGTTTTCTCGATTATTTTTTAATTCGATAGAAATTTCTTTTAAAGGAATTTTATATCCAAAGTTCCATAAGATATGAGAAATAATTAAGATCTTAGTCTTACTATTGAGATTTTTCAAAATCTCTAAAATTATATTTTCGTCGTTTAGATTTTTAATTTTTTGGATTGGCAAAATTTTGAATATTAATTTATTTCTTCTGCAAAATTCTCGACTTGCAGCCACTACTCCAGGATGTTCACAGTCACTTATTAACAACTCTTCTCCCTCTTTTACTTTTATTCCCCAAAAGGGTAAAATCATTCCGGAAGAGATATTTTCGGTAAAAGCTACATTCTTTGAATTGACGCCTAATTTTTGCGCAATGATTCTTTTTGTGGTCAATATTTCTTTGTAAATAAAAGGCCACATATCATTGGTAAATGGTCCTAAATCTTGGATAATCTCCCAAGTTTTAACTATTGCATCTAGAGAAGATTTTGGTAATGGTCCTTGACCGCCATAGTTGAAATAATACTTATTTTTTAATGCGGGTATTTGATCTCTTAGATTATTTCTCATGGGAATTTATATTATATTTTCAACTTTTGAATTTTTTTAAATATTGCCCACTAAAGTTACTGTTCTAAATTCAATATCCTCAATTACTCTCCAAGGTTCAGCACTCCTTTCTGCAAATTTTAAATTTTTAAATCCTAGTTCTTTAAAATCACTTATAAACTCTGGCTCATACCATGCACCACTAATACATCCTGTCCATAAATCATGATCATTTTGCAATCTTAAAGGAACTTTTTTGTTAGAGACGATATCGCTAATTGCAATTCTTCCATTATCGTTTAAAACTCTTTTTATGTTATTTAGAAGGTTATTTCTAGATTCTGGACTTACCAAGTTTAAAACGCAATTACTTAAAATAATATCAACTGATTTATCTGCGATTAATGGATTTAAATCTTTATCTAATTCATCAAGTTTTTCAATTGAACCTTCTAGAAATTTTGTATTGTTGAAACCTATATTTTTTGTAACTTCTTTAGATGCTGATCTTGATAAAGAAAGCATGTCAGGATTCTGATCAACTCCAATAACTTTCCCTTCTTTCCCAACAATTTGGGCACAAATGAAAGCATTTTTGCCGCTACCACTTCCAAGATCTAAGACTATATCATTTTTTTGAACATATTTTGTTGGATCACCACACCCATAGTCTCTTTCTATAACCTCTTGAGGAATTACTTCTAGTAAAACGGGATCAAACCCAACTGGTGTACAAAGACAACTTTCTTTTTCTTGTGCCGCTGAGCCATATCTTTCTTGAATCGCATCTTTATGATCGAATTGATTAGGTGCTTTATTCGATGTGTTTGTATTACAGCAACTTTCAGACATATTTTTTAAAGGACTCTTGACAAATATAGCTAAAAAAAAAGCCCCTGAAAAAGGGGCTTTTAATTTGTTTAATTAAATTATTTAGTGTAATTAACACCTCTGTAATTTAATTCTGCTTTTTCATTACTTGAAGAAGCGTCATCCATTCTGTTGGTGTATACGTTTCTTCTGTAGGTAAGTTCAACAAGTTGCTTTTTAGCAGCTTCTTTGTTTTGAACGTAGTTTTTACCTCTGTAAGTTAAAGTAGTCATGTTTCGATGTGACAACACGGCCATCCCCCGTTCCATGGTATGACTCGAACTGCGCCCTCAAATGAGGGTGAACGAAAAAGTAGCAATTGCTACCAAATTATTATAAGCGTATTCCCCCAAGGATGTCTAGCTTTTACAAATATAAACGAAGATTTAATATTTTTTTAATTATTATCTTAGGTAAATTTTTTTATAAATAGTCTATAAAAAGGATTATGTTTATATATGTTTTAATCTTCATGTAACTATTTATTTATGACAGGTTTTTTATATTTCTTGGGAAATACTTTAAGGTGGCCAGTTCTAAAGCCAAAAGAATTTTTTTCACTACATGCATATTTTTCAATTATTTATTTGATAACTTTTACTTTGAGTAAATATGATGTAAGCCAATCAAATTTAGTTTTTACTTTAGGAATTCTTGCACCTCTTTTAATCGCTATTGGTCAAGGACTTCCAATTGATTGCCTTGATATGGAATCATCTTTGTTGAAGGAATTAAAAACTAAATAGTATATATTAGTTTAAGATTTTTATAAAACCTGGACAACTTCACTTATTTCAGGAATCATTTCTTTTAACTTTCTCTCAATACCCATTTTTAGGGTCATAGTACTACTTGGGCAACTACCACATGCACCTTGAAGTCTGACTTTGACAACTGGACCATCTATTTCTGCAATCTCTACATTACCTCCATCAGATATTAAAAAAGGTCTTAGCTCGTCAAGGACTTTTTCTACATTTTCGTTTGTCAGCGAGAGTGTTTCAGTACTCATAATTTTGGATTAACTTTATAATAAGCCTAGAAAGAAATTTGATTAATTGCAAAAAAGATAATTTTCAGTTGTGACTTCATTTCAAAATCCCACTAACGATAATAGCTACTTTGATGCAGTCTTAGTAGGAGCAGGGATAATGAGCAGTACTTTAGCCCTCTTAATTTCAGAAGTTTTACCCGATATAAATATTCTTATTGTAGAAAAATTAAATGCTCCAGGATGTGAAAGTACTGGCGCTTTTAATAATGCAGGTACAGGACATGCTGCTAATTGCGAATTAAACTATACACCTTTAGATGAAAAAGGAAATATAAAAATAGATAAAGCCCTCTCAATAAATCGATCCTTTGAAAGATCCATGTCTTTATGGGCCTCATTGTATAAAGCAGGGAAAATTGATATTAAAAATTTTTTAAAATTTATTCCTCACATTAGCTTTGTTTCTGGTCAGGATAATATTTCTTTTTTAAAAAAAAGATTTCAGAAAATGACCGAAAATCCTGAATTTATTGATATGGAATTTTCTACATCTTTTGATGAAATTTCATCATGGGCTCCTCTCATAACAAAAGATAGGAATCCATTAACTAAAATTGCTGCTACCAAAATAGGTAGAGGAACAGATATTAATTTTGAGGCTCTCACAAAAGAGTATTTGTCATTAGTTTCTTTAAATAAAAATGTTGAAATTAGATACAAAACAGAATTAGTAGATTTAAAGAAAATTGATAAAACAAAATGGGAACTAGAAATTAGTTCAGAGGGTAGAAAAACTTCAATTAGAACTGGCTATGTTTTTCTTGGTGCCGGTGGAAAAACAATTAATTATTTGCAAAAATCGAAAATTCCTGAAGCCAAGAGTTATGGTGGATTTCCTGTTAGTGGGAAATGGCTTATTTGCGAGAAAAAAGATCTAACAGAAAAACATAATTCAAAAGTTTATGGTAAAGCTGATATTGGATCGCCACCTATGTCTGTGCCTCATTTAGACACCAGATGGATTGATAATAAAAAACTTCTTTTATATGGACCTTTTGCTGGATTTACAACAAAATTTTTAAAGCAAAGTTCATACTTTGACTTATTTAGTTCAATTAAAAAAAATAATATTTTTTCTATGTTAGACGTTGGTTTCAAGAACAAAGATTTAATTAATTACCTGATATCACAATCTTTAAAGAACCATAACTCAAGAGTTGAGAATTTAAAAAATATGATGCCATCAGCAAATCCCTCTGATTGGTATTTAAAAAATGCTGGTCAAAGAGTCCAAATTATTAAAAAAACTGAAGGTGGTGGTTCTTTGAAATTTGGAACGGAGATTGTGAATGCATCTGATGGATCATTATCTGCTTTGTTAGGAGCATCCCCTGGGGCAAGTACTGCGGTTACAATTATGGTAGAGGTTTTAGAAAAATCTGTTTTATTTTTAAACGACAAGCATAATCTTCAGAAAAAAATAAATGACTTAATTTATTCAGAACTATCGGACTCTGAAAATAACAGTGCCTTAATAAATGACATCAAAAAAAGAAATAATTCCATTTTTGGTTTCCATCCATAATTCTAATTAGCTAGTATTAATCAAGATGTAATAAGAGGAGAATTTTTCTTTCTATATGACTGATATATCGGTTTCAAAAATTAGAAATTTCTGCATAATCGCTCATATTGACCATGGCAAATCTACACTCGCGGATAGGTTGCTCCAAGACACCGGTACTGTGCAGCAAAGGGATATGCAAGAACAATTTCTGGACAGTATGGATCTTGAAAGAGAAAGAGGAATTACTATCAAGTTACAGGCCGCTAGGATGAAATATAAAGCTGACGATTCTCAAGAATATGTCTTGAACTTAATTGATACACCAGGGCATGTTGATTTTTCTTATGAGGTTAGTAGATCACTTCAAGCATGTGAAGGCGCTTTACTCGTTGTTGATGCAAGTCAAGGGGTAGAAGCTCAAACCTTAGCTAATGTTTATCTTGCCTTAGAAAATAATCTTGAAATAATCCCTGTTTTAAATAAAGTTGATTTGCCTGGTGCTGATGCTGAAAAAATAAAACAAGAAATAGAGGAAATTATTGGACTTGATACATCTAATGCAATAAATTGTTCAGCAAAAACTGGAGTTGGTATTAAAGATATTTTGGAAGCAATCGTAAGAAGAATACCTCCTCCTCAAGATGAAATTAAACTACCTACAAAGGCACTGATTTTTGATTCTTATTATGATCCGTACAGGGGAGTTATTGTATATTTCAGGGTGATATCTGGGTCTCTAAATAAGAGAGAAAAAATATTATTAATGGCAAGTAAGAAAAATTATGAACTAGATGAGATAGGAATAATGGCGCCTGATCAGCAGCAAGTTGATGAATTACATGCAGGAGAAGTTGGTTATTTAGCTGCTTCTATAAAATCAGTTGCTGATGCGAGAGTGGGAGATACGATTACTCTTTTAAATTCACCTGCCAATGATCCTTTGCCTGGATATAAGACAGCAAACCCTATGGTTTTTTGTGGCTTATTCCCGACTGATGCTGATCAATTCCCAGATTTAAGAGTATCACTAGAAAAATTACAATTATCTGATGCGGCTTTAAAATATGAGCCCGAAACTAGTAGCGCTATGGGCTTTGGATTTAGGTGCGGATTCCTAGGACTTCTTCATATGGAGATTGTTCAAGAAAGATTAGAAAGAGAATATGACTTGGATCTAATCGTAACGGCACCATCAGTTATTTATAAAGTTAATTTAAATCAGCAGGAACATATCTTTATTGATAATCCTTCTACAATTCCTGATCCACAACTTAGAGAATCAATAGAAGAGCCTTATGTGAAAATGGAAATTTATGCTCCCAATGAATTTAATGGAACATTAATGGGTTTATGTCAGGAAAGAAGGGGAGTATTTATAGATATGAAATACATAACAACAGATCGAGTTACCTTGATTTATGAAATTCCATTAGCAGAAGTTGTTACAGATTTCTTTGATCAAATGAAAAGTAGAACCCAAGGTTATGCATCAATGGAATATCATTTGATTGGCTATAGAAAAAATGACCTTGTTAGATTAGATGTTCTAATAAATTCAGAAAGAGCAGATCCATTAACTTCTATTGTTCATAAAGATAAGGCTTATGGAATTGGCAGAAGTTTAGTTGAGAAATTAAAAGAACTTATTCCAAAACAACAATTTAAAATACCTATTCAAGCATCAATCGGTAGCAGGATTATTGCAAGTGAAAACATAAGTGCTTTGCGAAAAGATGTTTTATCTAAATGTTATGGAGGGGATATTTCTAGGAAAAAGAAACTTTTAAAGAAACAAGCCAAAGGTAAAAAGAGGATGAAGGCAATGGGTAAAGTTGAAGTCCCTCAAGAAGCTTTTATGGCAGTCTTGAAATTAAACCAGTAATTTCTTTTAATTTAAAATTTATAGCTATTTATTTTTAAAAGAATTGGGTATATTTCATTTATATCTTTAAAAAAAGATTTTGGATATTAACTCATTTAATCGTGTCGGCGCAATTATCAGAAAAGCTGGACTTTTAATTGTACTTTTTTATCTTCTTGTTGTTTTAATAATGAAATTTTTAGAGGCCAATAATTTTTTTGGCTATTCATTTTCAATGTTAAGCAATGATATCTTTGCCCCTCCTTCTCTTAATCATTTTTGTGGAACAGATAGATTAGGAAGAGATGTTTGCTTAAGAACTTTGCAAGGATCATCATTAGCGATAGAAGTTGTATTCTTAGCTATTCTTTTTTCATTAAGTTTGGGTTTGCCATTGGGATTATTAAGTGGATATTTTGGTGGTTTTTTTGATAAATGCTTATCACTAATAATGGATACTATTTTTTCAATACCTGTAATTTTGCTTTCAGTTGTTGTGGCTTTTGTTTTGGGTAAGGGTATCCTTAACGCGGCTTTGGCATTGTGTATTGTTTACTCTCCTCAATATTTTAGATTAATCAGAAATCAGACAATATTGGTTAAATCCGAAACTTATGTGGAGGCAGCTCAAGTTGCAGGAGCTGATGTTAAAAAAATTATTTTTAAATATATTCTCCCAAATGTAATAACACCGTTGCCTATTCTGCTTACCCTAAATGCTGCAGATGCTGTTTTGGTATTAGGAAGTTTAGGATTTTTAGGCCTTGGCGTTCCTGCAGATGTCCCAGAGTGGGGAAGTGATTTAAATCTGGCTCTTGCCGCTTTACCTACAGGTATCTGGTGGACGGCTTTGTTCCCAGGTTTGGCAATGTTTTTTTTAGTTTTAGGTCTTTCTTTTATAGGAGAGGACCTTGAAGAAATCTTTGATAGTCAAAATTCTGAATAAATTTAGTTATCTGTAATAGGATCAACTTCTCCTTGATCATTCAACTTTGGATATTCTTTAGCTGATTTTTTATACACCGCAGCTAATTCTGGGTAACACCATTCAAAAAGTGTTTTTTGATATTCATCCATATTTAACCCTTCTCCATTAGCGGGTAATATACCTTTATTTTTTCTTTGGCGAACAGCTTCAAATAATAATATAGAAGCTGCAACTGAAACATTCAGAGATTGAACCATACCTCTCATAGGTATAAAAATTGATTGATCAACCATTGATATAATTTCACTACTTAGTCCCCATTTTTCTGCTCCTAAAACAAAACATGTATTTTGAGAATAATCAAGATTCCTATAATCTACTGATTCACTATTAAGAGTCGTTCCATATAATTTAAAACCCTTATTCTTTAAATCAGATATTGCCGTGATAGTGTTTTCATGATTATTCAGTTTTACCCATTTTTGACTTCCTTGAGCAGTACTATTAAAAGTCTTAACGGCATTCGTTTTGCTAATAAAATTTGCTTCGAAAACTCCTGCCGCATCACATGTCCTTAGTATCGCAGATAAATTATGTGGTTTGTTGACATCCTCAACTAAAACAGTCAAGTTTTTCATTCTGCAATCTAAAACACTTTTTATTCGTTCAAATCTTCTTGGCAAAATTGACATTTATAATTTTTTCACACTTTTAAATTATATAAAAAAAATATTGATTACCTATTAAATCTCTTGGTTTATAATATTTGGGTAGTTTAAATTAACGCAATGGCATACATAGAATGGGACTATACAGTAATAACAAGTATGGTAGAAAAACAAGGGTGGAATTTACCTGATCGTGAATCGGAAGAATGGAATAAATTTAACGATGAATTAGGAGAAAAAATGAGAGGAGTTGGACTTATTTTTGAAAAATATTGTAATTTCACTCCTGACGTAGGAGAAGGAGTTCATCTTCTAGATGACTAATCATAAATAGTTTTAAACCATTGATGTATCCCTTAATCAATGGCTTATTAATTAATAAGATAATATAATTTCAATAAATTAGAACTGGCAATTATTAAGGCTTTATAAAGCTTGTACTCTAAAAAAAATTTTTTATTCCACAAAAAAGTTATTTAATTTCTATATTTGAATAAAAATATGAAAAATAAATTAACCTTTTTATTCGATGGTGGTTGTCCACTTTGTTTGAGAGAAACAAATTTTCTTAAAAAAAGAGATACCTTAAATCAAATTGCATTTATAGATATTAATAGTCAGGATTATGATCAAAGTCTTTTTAATGACATCTCATATTCAGAGGCTATGTCAAACCTGCATGGGATTATTGAAAATGGTGAAATTATTAGGGGACTAGATGTACTTGCATATTCTTATGAATTAGTTGGTTTAGGTTGGGTTTATTATCCCTTGAAGATTAAAATCTTATCTCCATTATTGAGATTGGTTTACAGATATTGGGCAAAATATAGACTTCAAATTACAGGTAGATCCGATATTGAAAAACTTTGTACCTCACAATGTGAACAATAAATATGGAAAGTATCGATATAGACAGAATAATAGAAATGTGTTGGGAAGATAGAACACCCTTTGAAGCTATCGAGTATCAATTTGGTTTAAAAGAGGAAGATGCGATAAAAATTATGCGTCAAAATCTTAAACCCAAATCTTTCAAAGTCTGGAGAAAGAGAGTTTCGGGAAGAAATACAAAACATATGGCCCTTATAGATTCAACTAGATTTAAATCTACTCATAAAAGAAAATTATAAATTTTGAAAAATATTTCTTCTAAAACTTGCCCTGTTTGCAATAGGCCGTTTGAGTGGCGTAAAAAATGGAAAAACTGTTGGGATGATGTTATCTACTGTTCAAAAAGATGCAGTAACAGGAAGTCGCAAAGATGAAACAAGTATCAATTATTTTCCCTAATCAACTTTTTAGAGAAAGCCCAATCTTAAAAATAAATTGTGAAGTTTTGATTTTGGAAGACTCATTATTTTTTGGAAATGATAAATTTCATAAATTAATTAACCATAAAAATAAGTTAGTTTTTCATAGAGCATCTATGCTCGCTTATAAAAATTATTTAGAAATATCTGGCTTTAAAGTTTTATATATCGAAAACAAGAATAATGTTTCTACAGTTGATTACTTATCGGAATTTATTAAAAATAAATATCAGAAAATAAATCTCATTGACCCTCATGATTTTTTAATAATGAAGAGGATTAATAATTTTGTTGAAAGCAATAATTTAGCTTTAAATATTTTGCCTTCTCCTATGTTTATGAGCAGTGAAAATTTAAAAGATTTATTTGCATCAAATTCAAAAAAACCTCTTATGGGGAGATTTTATGAGAATCAAAGAAAGAGCCAAAAGATATTAGTTAATCCTGATGATACACCTGAAGGAGGTAAATGGAGTTTCGATGAAATGAACAGAAAAAAATTACCAAAAAAAATAAATATACCCGATACGCCTAAAATACAAAAAAATAAATTTGTAGTTAATGCAGAAAGGTCATTAGCCAATTTTGATATTGAGTTTATTGGAGAAAGTAATAACTTTTTATATCCAACTAATTTTGAAGAGGCAGATGAATGGTTAACTGATTTTTTTAAACATAGATTTTTCTTATTTGGAGATTATGAGGATGCTATTTCTAAAGAAAATTCTTTTTTATGGCATAGTTTACTTTCTCCTCTTTTAAATAGCGGCTTATTAACCCCAGATGTAGTAGTAAATAAAGCATTACTTTTTGCAAAAAATAATAATGTTCCTATTAACTCTTTAGAGGGTTTTATTCGTCAAATTATTGGATGGAGAGAATTTATTTGCCTCGTCTATAAAAAGTTCGGGACAAAGATGCGAAATAGTAATTTTTGGAATTTTGAAGATAAGCCAATTCCAAAATCTTTTTATCAAGGAAATACAGGAATTGAACCAGTAGACGTTGTTATAAAAAATATTATTAAATTTGGTTATTGTCATCATATTGAGCGGCTAATGATTGTTGGCAACTTTATGCTTCTATGTAGAATTCACCCCAACCAAGTTTATAAATGGTTTATGGAAATGTTTATTGATTCCTATGATTGGGTTATGGTCCCAAATGTTTACGGAATGAGTCAGTTTAGTGATGGTGGTATCTTTTCAACAAAGCCATATATATCAAGCTCTAATTATGTAAAAAAAATGTCTGATTTTAAAAGTGGCCCATGGTGTGAAATCTGGGATGGCTTATTTTGGAAATTTATTAAAGATAATGAAAGCTTTTTTAGAAAGCAATATCGTCTGGCAATGTTAACGAGAAATCTCGATAAAATGTCAGAGGAAAAATTAAATAATCACCTAAAAACGGCCGATAAATTTTTAAGAGATATTCAATAATTTAAGAGTAATAACCTACATTTGTCTTTGAAAAATTAAAAGAATATTATGTTATGACGAAATATTAAGTACGGATGTTAGCTTGGAAAAAAAATTTGATTTATCTAATGAAAATTGGAACACTTTTTTTAAAAATTAATTCGACAGGTATTATCACTTTTTCTGAATTAGATTGGATAACTAGCCATCAATCTAATTACACAAGGTTGGAGGAATCCATAGCAATTAAATTAGGCAGAATGCTTGATGCAGGATCTATCAATATTGGTTGCCGTTTGAAATCCTGATTAAGTTTTTATTTTACTAATGAAGTATCAAGAAGAAAAAAAAATATTTTTTCGGGAAAGAATCCATTCTTTAAATATTTTTCTTTTTTTAGGATTTAATCTATCACTTATTTCTATTTTAGGTTTTATTTGGTTGAATACTGCAATTGAAAAAGTAGTTTAAATTTTTGAATTTTTTGTATATTAAAGTTATCTTTAAAAATAAATTATATTTTGAGCATAGGATATTTACAAAGAAAGGCAGCTTGGGAAATTTTATTAAAAGTTAGTTCTGGTGATTTTTCTGATCATGCTCTTGAAAAGGTTTTAAAAAATTATCAATTTAATCCTCTTGATATAGCTTTTATTACAGAATTATCTTTTGGATGTATAAGGTATAGAAAATTTCTTGATCTTTGGACGGATCATACATCAAAAATTAGTCATAAAAAGCAGCCTCCAAAGTTAAGATGGCTTCTACATATAGGTCTGTATCAACTATTGAAAATGGATAAAATTCCATTTTCTGCTGCTATTTCTACCACTGTAGAAGTAGCTAAAAAAACAGATTTAAATGGTTTAGCGGGAACTACAAATGCGATATTGAGAAATGCATCAAGAAAATTACAACAAAAAATCTTTCCGGAATTATCTTCTGATAGAAAAGAAAGAATTTCATATCTTGAATCATTTCCATTATGGCTTGTCAAGGATCTTTATAAATGGGTCGGCAATAGCGAGTGTGAAAATATCATTAAGGCATTTAATAAAAAACCATCAATTGATTTGAGAATTAACCAATTAAAAACTAATTTAGATAACTTTTTGAAAGTACTTCATGAAAATAATATTGATGCTGAAATTATTAATGATTTACATAATGGAATTACTTTAAAATCTAATCCAAGATCTATAAAAAATTTACCAGGATATAGTGATGGACTTTGGACAATTCAAGATAGATCTTCTCAGTGGATAGCACCTCTCTTAAATCCAAAAGAAGGTGAAAAGATTTTAGATGCTTGTGCAGCTCCAGGAAGTAAGTCAACCCACCTTGCAGAATTAACAAATGATAGTGCTGAAATCATTGCCGTAGATAGATCAGCAAAAAGATTGAAAATACTGCAATCAAATTTAGAAAGGTTAAATTTGAAATCTGTTAATACCCTTAAGGCTGATGCTACGAGTTTGATTGAATTAAATCCTAAGTTTATATCTTATTTTGATAAGATTTTATTAGATGCTCCATGTTCAGGCATTGGAACTCTTTCCAGGAATCCAGATTCTAGATGGTCTTTAAGTAAAGAAAAAATAAAATCTTTAACTTTATTACAGGAAAAACTTTTGGAGAGTATTTTCCCTCTTTTGAAAAAAGATGGCACTTTAGTTTATTCAACTTGTACTATTTGTCCCGATGAAAATAATCTATTAATTGAACGATTTATTGAAAAAAACAAAACTTTAAAATTGGTTAGCCAAAAGCAAATTTTACCTAGCCTGGATTATCCTGGTGATGGATTTTATTCTGCAATAATTTCTTATAAATCTTAAAAATATAATTTATTTTTTAATTGGAATTTTATAAATTTCAGATATGAACTTCTTCCATAAATAAGCTGCATTCCCACTAGATAATTGAGATTCCTTGTTATTGTCGTAACCTATCCAGATCCCTGTTGTAAGGTTATCAATGGAACCAATAAACCAGAGATCTTTATTTCCATCAGATGTTCCTGTTTTCCCATAAATTTTCTTCCCTTTTATAAAGGCTGCTTTTGAAGTGCCTTCTTTTACAGATTTTTCAAGAAGTTTATTTATTTTCTTGTTTATTTTTAAATCTAATATTTTCTTGGAAATAGATTTATTTTCCCAAATAGGTTGTTTTTTAAATGATTCTATTTTTTCTATGATTTCAGGGTTTTGAATTTTCCCATTATTGTTTAATGCAGAATATGCATTTGTTATGTTTAAAAGATTATCTCCGTAGGCTCCAATAGCTAATGATGGGAATTCCTCAAATTCTTGCTCGTAACCTAGTCCAAATGAATTCGCTAAATTAATAATATTTTTTAAACCGATTTTTTTTGTTATTGATATTGGAACGATATTTGATGAACTTTTAAAGGATTCAATCAAAGATATTGAACCTCTATAGTCTTCTGAAAAATTTTTTGGGCAATAACTTTCCCAGCATATTGGTAAGTCTTCAAATTTATCGCTTAATTTTATTCCTTCTATTAATGCAGCAGCATAAGGGATTATTTTAAAAGTAGAACCTAAAGGTCTTACAGATGAAATTACTCTATTGTATTCATTAATTGATGGATTTTTGCTGGTTATCATTGTCCTGATTAGTCCTGTGTTTGATTCGATAGATAACAGACCAAATTCAAGTTCTTTAGGCCCTGCATATCTTGATATTTTTTGACCTTTTTCTTGCCAATCTTTGTTGATAGAAGACTTAATTCTTAAAAACTTATAATCATTTTTACTTCCAATTTTTTTATCTGTTTCCTGAAGAATAAAGTTTAATAGTAATTTATCATCTAAAAAATTATCAGCTGTTTGATAATTTAATTTTATTTTTTCTTTAATAGCCTTATTCTTATTTTCAAGAGAAATATATCCATCAACATACATTGATTCAAGAATTTTATTTCTATTTTTAATAGCTAGTTCTAAATTTTGATAAGGTGAATAAATTGATGGAGCTGGAGCTAATCCTGTAATTAATGCGATCTCTGATAATGTCAATTCTTCTATAAATTTTCCAAAATAAACTTGGGCAGCCTCGTCTACCCCGTATGCTCCTGATCCAAGATAAATATTATTTAAATATAATTTTAAAATTTGATTTTTATCGTATCTAAATTCAAGTATGAGTGATATAAATATTTCTTTGATTTTTCTTTGTAAACTTAAATCATTATTTAAAAAAAGTAATCTAGCAACTTGTTGTGTAATCGTACTTCCTCCCTCTTTGACAGAACCACTTCTAACATTTTGAATAAGGGCGCGTGAAATACTTTTTAAATCTATTCCATTATGCTTATAAAAAATTTTATCCTCAGAGGATATAAAAGAATGTTTAAGAAAAAATGGAATTTTATGATAACTATTATCTATTTCAAATTTGCGGCTTAATTTGCTTAGTATCTTATTATCAGAAGATGATATTACATAAGAATATTTGGTGTCCCGAGACATTTTATTTTTAGATACGTCAAATTTTAATGTGCTAAATATTAGACTAAAAAAATAAAAAGATATTCCAGAAAAAATTATTATTGGAATTATTAAAACAAAAGATTTGAATTTAATCTTTTGCACCTTAAGCAACTAAAAAACTATGTCCTATCGCTAAAGCTGTAACTAACATTCCAGTTATAAGGAATGGTTGGGCACTTGCCTGATATTTGACATCAAACTTTAAAGGATCTCTTAGTAACCACATATCTTGAAATGTAATTTGAGGTATTACCAATAAAACCAAAATTACAGAGGCTAAATGTTGACCAATAATGACTAATACTACAACCATTGCTAATTGAAAAATGTCAATCAGTCCAGCACTTATTCTACTTGCATTTTTAATTCCAAATACTACTGGTAACGAATTTAAGCCTAGCTTTGAGTCTCCTTCAACACTTTTGAAATCATTAATAACAGCAATTCCAAGTCCTGAGAGGCTATAAGCAAGTGTTAGTAATGCCGTTACAATAGTTAATTTCCCAAACAAGGCTTGTCCTGCCCACCAAGGTAAAGCTATATATGATGCGCCTAATGCATAATTTCCAAGCCAACCATTCTGTTTTAATTTGAGGGGTGGAGCAGAATATATATAACTAACAAAGGAACCTCCTAAGGCTAAAAGTAAGACGGAGGGGAAGCTGTGCTTAGCATATAAATCTAATAAAAAAGCAACTATTAAACCTGCTATAAGTAATACCCAGATTTGTATTTTTACATCTTTAATTGAAATTTTCCCAGAAGGAATTGGTCTATTTGGTTCATTAATTGCATCAATTTCTTTATCAAAAAAATCATTTATGGTTTGGGTATAACCAGCCAGAAGTGGTCCACTCATCAACATACACGCTAATGAAGCTAGAACATTACTAAATGTCCATTCAAAATTCCCACTTGCAGCTGCTCCACAAATAACTCCCCATATCAAAGGGATCCACGTTATGGGTTTCATTAACTGTATACGGAGTTTCCATATACTTGATGTTTCAGAGGCACCCTTAATTCCTAATAGTTGTTTTGGATCATTCACTTTACTCTTTAACCTTTCTCAATTTCTTCTGGGAAAAACCAATTTTGCTCACCATTCTGAAATTTTGCGGTGATTCCAATACTTCTACCGTCTGTCATTTTATAGCCTGTTATTACGGCTTTAGGATTCGAGGATATTTGACCGATTAATTTAGCTGGTAGTCTATCTTTTACTTTGTTAATGTTAATTTTGATTTTACTACCGATTTTGGGTAATAATTTTGTTTCAGCCATAAGAGGTAAAATGGAAACTATTATGCAAGATTAACAGCATTTGGACAATTTTTACTAAAATGGTTGCTCTTCGTTTAATTCCTTGTTTAGATGTCGCCTATGGCAGAGTGGTTAAAGGTGTAAATTTTGTTAACTTGAGAGACTCAGGCGATCCTGTTGAATTGGCTTGCAGGTATTCTGATGAGGGAGCAGATGAATTAGTATTCCTAGATATAAGAGCTAGTGTAGAAAATAGAAATACATTAGTTGACCTTGTCTCTAGGACCGCAAAATCAGTAAAAATACCATTTACAGTAGGTGGAGGAATAGATTCTGTTTCTTCAATTAATGATCTTTTAAGAGCTGGAGCGGACAAAGTTAGTTTGAATTCTTCTGCTGTTAGAAATCCAGATTTAATTTCTAAAAGTTCTAGAGAATTTGGTAATCAATGCATCGTTATAGCAATTGATGCTAAAAGAAAAATTAATAAGACTGATGAATGGGAGGTATATGTAAAAGGAGGGAGAGAAAATACTGGAATAGATGTATTAAGTTGGGCAAAGGAAGTTGAGGAGTTAGGCGCAGGGGAAATTTTGCTTACTTCAATGGATGGTGATGGCACGCAGAATGGATATGATTTACATCTGACTGAATCTGTTGCCAATATTGTTAATATTCCAGTGATTGCTTCTGGAGGAGCGGGTTGTTTAGAAGATATCTATGATGTTTTCAATGAAGGCAGGGCATCTGCCGCACTTTTGGCATCATTACTTCATGATAAGAAACTTTCTTTAAGAGAAATAAAGACTTTCCTCCTCGAAAAAAAACTTCCTATTAGACCATATGAATAAAAAATTTAATTTAATACCAAAAAGAAATAAGTTAAAACTTTAAAAATGAAATTCACAAAAACTATCGAAGTCAAAAATATATTTAATAGAATTTCTCATAAATATGACTTTTTAAATAATCTATTAAGTTTTGGGCTACACAGATTATGGAAAAGGAAATTAGTTAATTTATTGGAACCTTTAAATGGTGAAGATTGGGCTGATTTATGCTGTGGAACTGGAGATTTAGCATTCTTAATTTCTAAGAGAGTTAGTCCAATGGGATCAATTACTGGGATTGACAGTGCAGGGGATATTTTAAAGATTGCCAAAAAAAAATCAGAGCTTAAAAAAAATAAATTTATTAAGTGGGAAATTCAAGATGTATTGGAAATTAATGATTATTCAAAAAATTTTGATGGGATTTGCATGTCATATGGACTAAGAAACTTGAATAATGTTGAAGAAGGAATAAAAAAAGTTTTTTATCTTTTGAAGGATAAAGGAAGGGCAGGATTTTTGGATTTTAATCACTCAAAAAAAAATTCTTTATCCAATATTTTCCAGAAAATTTATTTGAGAATTATTGTAGTAACCATTTCGCGGCTTTTTAATTTAGGTCCAGAGTACGCATATATTGAGAAAAGTATTAGAAATTTTCCAAAGAAAAATGAGCTTATAAATATTGCTATGGAAGTTGGATTTAAAAAAGCTGAATATAGGACTATTTGGGGGGGGGCAAATGGGAATACTAATTTTAACTAAATAAAGAATTTAGTTATTTATTTTTCTCCAACAAAAAGAACACTTTCCCCATCTTTTGATTTCGCCCTCAGGAGTGGGGGATTTGCAGAGAGTACAAATGCACATATTATTTTGATGCATTCTGCTTGGATGATTTGCCCAAACTATCTTTGCATTATTAGCTTTAATATTTTTATTTTTAATTTCATAATTTTGTATTATTTTTATTTCATTCAAAGTTATTCCAATTTTATCGATTCTCTCTTTTAATTTATGCTTGTTATAAATTAAAGCTTGGCGCCACTGTGGATGGTTTACTGCAATAGTAAGTATTTTTTTTTCAATATTTAATGGTTTGCATTCTTGAAATAGTTCCAAACCGATTAAGTTCTTCCAGTTTTCATTAATTTTGGAAAGTTTATCTAAATCTCCCCATGATTTTTTGAAATTATCAAGACAATTTTTTAATGGATGTGGATTCCTTTTATTCGCTATTGGCAAATACTTTTTGTCCAATTTGTAAAATTTACTTATTAAGACTAAAGTTAATCTAATCTTCAAAAAGATGCTCGTCGTTTTAATAAAGAATTTGTGAAAGTTATTGGACCTGCAGCTGAGACAGTTTTTTATTTAAAAAAAATTCAAGGTCTATATCCAAGCTGGAGACTTATTTACAAAATAAAATGTAAAAGTACCGAAAATGAGCTAACAAAACTGCTTGGATATTCTGAAATAAAGAAAAATCAGCCAGTAGCGATAATCGCAAGAGAACAGTTCTCAGGGGTTGGCCAAAACTCAAAAACTTGGTTTTCTCCAAAAGGCGGGATTTGGTTAAGTGCAGCTTACCCAATATTTTCAAAAGAATTTGCATGTCAAATATTTAATTTGTCTTTAGGTATTAAGTTATGTGAAATGCTTAGACAAGAGAATATAAATGTTTGTTTGAAATGGCCAAACGATATTTTTTTTGGTTCAAAAAAGTTGATTGGATTTTTACCAAGGGTGATAACAAGAGGCAAAGAAATTATCTATGTGAGAGTAGGAATTGGCATGAATGTTTTAAATTACACTCCATCAGAGGGTATTTCATTATCAAAAGTACTTCAGACTAAGAATATTAATCAACATTATTGGACAGCCAAAGTTCTTAAAGCTTTTTATGATTCAATTGAATCCAATAAGAAGAAAGAATATGTGATTAAATCTGCAAATAAGTTTCTTACTAAAAGTTTTTTACCTAGTGGTTATTGTCCTCATACATGGAAAATTAAAGATATTGATTTCAATGGGAATTTAAGAATTGAAAATGAAACTCAACTGAAAGTAATTAGAAGATTTTGAATTTAATTTACTTTTAATTCAACTATTCTTCCATCTTTAAATTTGGCTATTTTTTTTGCGCGATTTGCAACTTCATCTTCATGGGTAACTAAAACTATAGTTATTCCAGATTCATGTAGTTTGTCAAAAAGATTTAATACATCTTCAGTAGTTTTTGAATCTAGTGCTCCAGTAGGTTCGTCTGCTAATAAAATTGCAGGGTTATTGATAATAGCCCTCGCAATAGCAACTCGTTGTTGTTGACCTCCTGATAATTGGTTTGGACGATTATTCATTCTTTCTGAGAGGCCAACTTTTGTTAAGGCATTCTTACCTCGCTCTAATCTTTGCTCAGGATCAATACCAGCATAAATCATCGGTAAAGTTACGTTTTCAAGTGCAGTTGCGTCTGAGAGAAGATGAAATTGTTGAAAAACAAAGCCTAATTTTTGATTACGTATTTCCGCGAGCTCATCATCAGATAAATTCTCAACAGGAATTCCATTTAATTTATAAATACCTTCAGATGGTCTATCTAGACATCCAATAATATTCATAGCTGTACTTTTGCCTGAGCCACTAGCTCCCATTACAGCTAAATAATCACCTTTATAAATTTCTAAGTTTATGCTGTCTAAGGCTTTAACAGTTAGATCTTCTTTCCCATATGTTTTAGATATATTTTTTAAACTCGCGACTTTCTTAGACATTTAATGAAGAATTCTTCTAGGAAATATTATTTGCTGTAGCAATAACATCTTGTAAGAAAGGAGTTTTTGAAACAGCTGTATTAGCTAATTTAAAAAGAGGATTAGACAGGATTCCTCCAAGAGCAGTTACTGCGACACAAGTATAAAGTGCAATTCGCAAGGGAGGTAATCCTACAATTCCCCAATTAATTTCAGGATATGATTTGACTATTTCAGAAGCTTCCTGTGGTTCTTTAACTACCATCATTTTTATCACTGAAATGTAGTAATAAATAGATATAACTGAAGTTACTAAACCAACAATTACTAATAGATATTGATGATTTGCCCAACCTGCAAAGAACAAGTATATCTTTCCAAAAAATCCTAGCATTGGAGGTAAACCTCCAAGAGATAGAAGACAAAGGCTTAAGCCTAATGTAATTAGAGGATCTTTTTGGTAAAGTCCTGAGTAATCAAGAATTCTGTCAGAACCTGTTCGAAGTGAGAAAAGTATTACACAAGAAAATGCACCCAAATTCATAAACAAATATGCAGCCAAATATAAAACAGTTGCTGATAAACCATCTTGTGTTCCAGATACTATTCCAATCATTACAAATCCGGCTTGTCCAATAGAACTGTAAGCTAGCATCCTTTTCATTGAGGTTTGAGCTAGAGCTACAACATTTCCTAGGGCCATGCTCAATATGGCCAAAATGGTAAATAAAAGTTTCCATTCTTCGTCAAAAGAAGAGAAAGTTGTGCTTAATATTCTTATTGCAAATGCAAAGCCCGCTGTTTTTGAACCAACAGATAAAAAAGCTACTACAGGTGTAGGTGAACCCTCATATACATCAGGAGTCCATTGATGAAAGGGAACAGCAGCAATTTTAAAGGCAACTGTTGATAAGACAAATACAAGAGCTAGTGAAGTAATAAAGGATGGCTTATTGATAATTTCTAAACCTATGGTCGCTAAGTTTGTTGAACCACTTAATCCATAAAGAAAAGAGGATCCATACAAATAGACCGCAGCAGCAGCTGATCCAACAAGGAGGTATTTTAAGGCCGCTTCTGAACTCCTTGGATCTCTCTTGAGGTAGCCAGAAAGTAAGTAACTTGCCACGGATAAAGTTTCCAGAGATATAAATACACTAATAAGGTCAGTAGATCCACACAAAAGCATTGCTCCAAGGGTGGCCGAAAGAACTATCGCAGCAAATTCGCCAATTGGGCTACCACTTTGTTCTGTATACCGCCAACTTATCAGTAAAGATACTAAGGTTGATAAAGAAATTATTGCCCTAAATGCGATTGCTAAATTATCTGAATTGAAGGACCCAAGGAATGCGCTTTCTACCGGATTACTCCATTGCAATGCCAAACTAACGAGAGAGCTGCCTATTGATAAATAGCAAATTATTGGTGCCCATTTTGATGCAGTTTTTTCTCCAGCTAAATCTACAAGAAGTGTTCCAACAATGCCTAATAGTATAAAAGCTTCGGGAATAATGGCTTGAGCATTTAAATTAATTGTAAAAATTTCGTTGGGCACTTTATTAAATTGGATTAAATTAGATGTTTGATTGTAAGAGTCTAAGAGTTAATCTTAACTTGATTATAATTTGTGAGTATGATTTTTGAAATTTTAAGAAGAAGTTACTTGAAAAAGCTTCAAATAATCATAATATGCCTTAATTGAACAAAAACACCAATTTTTGA
The DNA here is from genome assembly GCA_902537395.1 of uncultured Synechococcaceae cyanobacterium. GTDB lineage: Bacteria > Cyanobacteriota > Cyanobacteriia > PCC-6307 > Cyanobiaceae > Prochlorococcus_A. The sequence continues at coordinate 2,738 of CACBBE010000013.1, read as the reverse complement.
AATAAACCTTGGATCACACACTTGTTATTGTTGAAAGTCCCACCAAAGCAAAAACCATAAGAAAGTTTTTGCCTTCTAATTATGAAGTTCTCGCTTCTATGGGACACGTAAGAGATCTTCCAAAAGGAGCTGCTGAAATACCTGCTGCGGTTAAAAAGGAAAAATGGTCAAGGATAGGAGTTAATACAACAGAAGATTTTGAACCACTTTATATAGTTCCAAAAGATAAGAAAAAGGTTGTTAAAGAGTTAAAAGATGCATTGAAAGGTGCAACCCAGCTATTACTGGCAACTGATGAAGATAGAGAGGGAGAGAGTATTAGCTGGCATCTCCTGCAAATACTTAAGCCTAAAATACCAACTAAGAGAATGGTTTTTCATGAAATTACGAAAAAGGCAATTAATAAAGCTTTAGACCAAACAAGAGAAATTGATATGGAACTTGTTCAGGCTCAAGAAACGAGAAGGATCTTGGACAGGCTTTTTGGATATGAATTGTCTCCTTTACTTTGGAAGAAGGTAGCCCCCCGATTATCTGCTGGTCGTGTTCAATCAGTTTCTGTAAGACTTCTTGTTAGGAGAGAGAGAGAAAGAAGATCCTTTAAAAAAGCTAGTTACTGGGGGATTAAAGCTTCCCTAGTAAAAGATAATGTTACTTTCGAAACTAAATTATTTAGTTTAGATGGTCAAAGAATTTCTAATGGTTCCGATTTCGATGAACAGACCGGCAAATTAAAACAAGGAAATAAATCTCTAATCATTGGAGAAGAAAAAGTAAATGACTTATTGAAGATTTTTTCCTCTGAGAATTGGTTAGTCTCAAAAATCGAAAAAAAGCCATCTATTCGTAAGCCAGTTCCTCCATTTACAACTAGTACATTGCAACAAGAAGCAAACAGGAAGCTTCGTTTGTCTGCAAGAGAAACAATGAGATGCGCCCAAGGCCTATATGAGAGAGGGTTTATAACATATATGAGAACTGATTCGGTCCATCTTTCCGAACAAGCTACAAAAGCTGCTAGAGAATGTGTCAGCTCTATGTATGGAAAAGAATATTTATCTAACTCACCAAGACAATTTAATTCAACTGCAAGAAATGCTCAAGAAGCACACGAAGCAATTAGGCCTGCAGGTGAGGTCTTTAAAACACCAAAGGAAACAAATCTAACAGGTAGAGACTTATCTCTTTACGATTTAATTTGGAAAAGAACTGTAGCTAGTCAAATGGCGGAGGCTAGGCTAACAATGATTAATGCTGAAATTAGCGTAGGGGACGGATTATTTAAATCAAGTGGAAAAAGTATTGATTTCGCAGGATTCTTCAGAGCTTATGTCGAGGGAAGTGATGACCCAAGTTCATCCCTTGAACAACAAGAAATTATTCTCCCAAACTTAACAACTGGAACATGTCTTGAAGTTACTAATAAGGAATCTACTTTTCATGAAACTAAACCTCCTGCAAGATATACAGAGGCCGCATTAGTTAAAGTTCTTGAAAAAGAAGGGATTGGAAGACCTTCTACCTATGCCAGCATTATTGGGACCATAGTTGATAGAGGTTATGCGAATATATCTTTCAATACTTTGGCTCCAACTTTTACAGCTTTTGCTGTTACTGCTCTATTAGAAGAACATTTTCCTGATCTGGTTGATACTACTTTTACTGCAAAAATGGAATCTTCATTGGATGAAATATCTTCAGGCAATCTTGAGTGGCTACCATACCTCGAAACTTTCTATAAAGGTAAAAATGGTTTGGAGGTAAAGGTTCAGAAAACTGAGGGTGATATTGATGGTAAAGCTTATAGACAAGTTGATTTCGAAGACCTTCCTTGCGTAGTCAGAATAGGCTCTAACGGACCTTGGCTAGAGGGTATAAAAATTGATGAATCTGGCAATGAAATTCAGGCTAAAGGTAATCTTCCAATGGATATTACTCCTGGAGATTTAGACATAAAACAAGTTGATCAAATCTTAAGTGGCCCATCGGATCTTGGAACTGATCCAAAAACTGGGGAAAAAGTCTTTTTAAGATTTGGCCCTTATGGACCTTACGTTCAATTGGGAAATAATGATCAAGATAAAGCTAAACCAAGAAGAGCTTCATTACCCAAAGAGTTGAAAACTGATGATCTAACTCTAGATGAGGCTCTTGTACTTTTAAGTTTGCCTAGATTGTTAGGAGTTCATCCTGAAGGAGGAGTTGTTGAGGCTGATAGAGGAAGATTTGGCCCGTATATTAAATGGATTAAAAATGAAAATGAATCTGAAAACAGATCCCTAAAGAAAGAGGATGATGTTTTTACAGTTGATATAGAACGAGCATTAGAAATTCTTGCTATGCCAAAAATGGGTAGAGGTGGTCAAGAGGTACTTAAAGACTTTGGAAAACCGAAAGAGTTTAAAGAAAAAATTCAAATATTAAATGGAAGATATGGCGTCTATTTAAAATGTGGCAAAACTAATGTTTCGATTGCCAAAGATACTGATATAGAAAAAATGACCATAGATGACGCAGTTTCTCTTTTAGAAGAAAAACTAAAAGATAAAAAAGGCGCAATTTTAAAAAAAACAAAAATTACTAATAAAAAAACTATAAGGAAAAAGAAAAGTTAGAAAATATGATTTTTAAAAAAAAAGAATTTTTTTTATTAATTTTTTTAATTTTATTGCAATCTTGCTCTGGAGGGAGGATTGGAAATTTTCTTGAAAGTAGTTTTAATGATTTAGAAAAAACAA
>CACBBE010000012.1 GCA_902537395.1 uncultured Synechococcaceae cyanobacterium | reverse complement strand
AACAATTTGGCAGGAATTATTATTCAAGACATGATTATGAGGCAATTCCCTCAAATATTGCTAATCAAATCTTTGGTCATCTATCTTCTATGCTCGAAAATTTAAAAGGAAATAGTTTTGCTGGCCATTTAGTTAAAGTTGCAGATAACTTTTCATATTTAGATCCCGTTGATAATTCCATAAGTGAAAATCAAGGTTTAAGATTGGTCCTTGATGATAATTCTCGAGTTATTGTACGTCTTTCTGGAACTGGAACTAAGGGTGCAACATTAAGACTTTACTTTGAGAAATTTTTCGATCCTCAACAGAATCTTTCGTTAAATCCTCAGATCGCTTTGAAACCTCTAATAAATGATTTAGATACTTTATTAAATATTTCAAAACTTACTCAAATGGAAACTCCTACAGTAATCACATAGAATTGAAAGTAATGATTTTTTGATTTTATTTATATGCATTCAGAAAATTTATTTACTAATTATTCTCAAATAGAAAATAATGCACCTTTGGCAGATAAATTAAGACCAAAGAATTTGGAAGATTTTTTTGGTCAACAACCAATCCTTAATGAGAATTCGCTTTTGAGAAGTGCAATATTAAACGATAAGATCAGTAATTTTATTTTTTCTGGCCCTCCTGGTGTTGGAAAAACTACCCTAATTGAAATTATTTCCTTTAATACGCGTTCAAAATTAATTAAGTTAAATGCAGTATTATCAAGTGTTAAAGAATTAAGAAATGAAATCGCTAATGCAAAAGATCGATTAATAAATTCAAAAAGAAAAACAATTTTATTTATCGATGAGGTTCATAGATTTACAGCAGTTCAGCAAGATGCTTTATTACCTTCAATAGAAAATGGAACTATAACTTTTATTGGTGCTACAACTGAAAACCCTTTCTTTGCTGTTAATAAAGCGCTTGTTAGTAGGTCTCGTATTTTTACATTACTTCCTTTGTCAGCAAATGGCTTTAGGTTTAAATGGAAAGCTCAAATTACAGAAAGGGTCGAAAAAAGCAAACTTAAATGGAAATCTATAGGAGGTTTACCAACTGAGGGATCAGTAGTTTTCGAAAGTAAAACTGATCAAATCACAACGGTAAATTTAGCAATAACTTATGAGCTACCTAAAATGATTGCTCGGTTTATGGAGGAAAATATATTAGGCAAAATGGTTACAAACGAATTACAGGCCAATATTGATAGGTTCAAAGATTTAGTTGAAAAGAACTATTCAAAAAATTTTTCTAACTAAAAAATATTTATTGCCAGATCTAGGAGTCCTTCAAAAGTATATTTTTGTGCCTGACTATCAACTCTTCCAAAAATCTTTTTACATATTTTTGTTGTCTGAGGTCCAATAGATAACAACTTAGTCTGATCAAAATATTCTAACCATTGTTCACCAAGTTTTTTTTCTAGTAAAAAAGCAGCATTTACTACGGTTTTACCGCTTGAGAAAATAATTGCATCTACTTTTCGATTAGAAATAATATCAATTGTTTCTTCGGGAATTGATCCAGGACATCTAGTTTCATATGCAGCAACCTCAAATACACGGGCACCAGACTTTCTAAATTGATCTGCAATTAGATCCCTACCACCTGTTTGAACTCTTGGTACAAAGACTCGAAGTCCATAACCAGATACTGGGAAATTATCAATTAAACTCTCAGCAACGAATTCTGGAGGTATGAAATCAGCCTTAATCCCAAAATCATCAAGAGTTTTTGAGGTTTTTTCTCCGACTACGGCGATTTTTATTTTTTTAGAACATTCTTTCAATGAACTATTAAAGTATCTAAGTCTTTTATCTACAAATTTGATCCCATTACCACTAGAAAAAATAATCCAATGAAAATCATTAATTTGATTTAATGCATCGTCAAGAGGATTCAAATCATCAGGATCACCAATACTTATTGAAGGCAAATCAAATACATTAGCGCCCTTACTAGTGAATATCTTTTTTATATCCAATATCCCTTCTTTTGATCGAGTAATAATTATATTTCTTTGATCAAGGGGTAGATCAACTATTGGCATCCTTTTCCTCAACAAAATTACTTTGATTTTTATTTTTTAATTCATCAAGAAGTTTCAAGACTGATAATCCTTTATCAAGAACAACATCATCTTTAAAAATTATCTCTGGAACTCTTCTCATCTCTATTCTTTTTCCTAAACTATGCCTTATAAAACTTTTAGCAGTATTCAAGTTTGCTACAATATTTTTCCTCACTGTCTCTTGAGCAGTTGAAGTTATGTAAATTTTACAGTGTTGCAAATCACCTGATAAATCAATCTTAGAAATATTGACGAAATGATCTCTAATAAGATCATTTTCCAAATCATTCTGCAAAATAAGGGTTATTTCTTTCTTCAAAAGAGAAGAAACTTTTGCAAGACGGTAATTATTTGGCATTATGATTGTAAATTTATTGGGTTTGTCATCGCTTGCAAAATAAAATAAACAGTTATGAAAGCACTTAAGATAGAAGATATCAAACCTACTATTATGAGTGGATTTGATCTATTCTTGAACAAAGGTTCAAGCAAAGCAACAAGTCCCCCAACAATGATGGATATCAAATACTTTGGGTATCTTGCAACATTAGAGAAAAATTCGCCCATCAGCTCCACCAATAGATTACTTTTTTAGCTAAGTTTTAACAAACATTAAACAGCATGATTACATTATATCAATTTAGGCATAGTGCTTTTTGTTTAAAAACAAGAATGGCTCTTCACGCGAAAAAACTACAATATCGAGTTGAAGAAGTAACACCTGGAATAGGCCAATTTGAAATTTTTAAATTATCAGGTCAAAAACAAGTTCCTGTAATAGTTGATAGTAATGATCAAGTTATTAATGATTCTTCAACTATTTGCGAATATATTGATAAAAAAAATGATAACAATCCACTTTTTCCTGAGGACCCAATATTATTTGCACAATCCAAACTAATTGAAGACTGGGCAGATACTACAATGGCCACAACTTGTAGAAAAGCATTAATAAAATCTGCAATAGAAAATCCGCAGCTAAGAACTGCATTACTTCCAGATGAAATACCTTCTTCAGTTAAAAGTATTGTTGATAGATTACCTTTTGAAAATCTAAGTAAAATTTCTAATGTAGTTTTGTCTTCTAAAGATAATTTAGAACTCCAAAAATTACTTGAAGCTTTATCAAAATCTTTGATCAACAAAAAATATTTAGTTGGAGATAGTTTATCAATTGCAGATATTTCAATTGCCGCTCAATTATCCCTTCTTAAATTTCCAAAGTCTGCAGGACCAATTCTTTCAGGAGAGGGCAGCCAAGAATACATAAATAACCCTTATTTAGAAAATCTTTTTATGTGGAGGAACAACTTAGAAGAATATCTTTTTAGTGCTAACTCTCAATAAATTCAAACGTCAATTTATATTTATTTGTTTTTATAGCATGAATAGAAGGATCACCAACTTTTGAACCATAAGAAGCAACATATTGCACTCCACAAATTGATGGTTTGATTGTATTATCAACTTCCAATATTTCTTCGGAACATTTTTGAAATTTACTAATTGTCTCTACCTGATTAATCCTTGAAGCACCTGGCTTATGCGCTGTTTGTATCACTAGCTCATCTGCGAAAAAAATATCATCATTTTGAATCTGATTTCTCCCTGTAATTCTTGAATCGATGTAAAAATCATCTTTTAAATAGGTAATTTGATTATTAATAGATTGAGGATCATTTACAACCTTGATTAAGGTGTCACCAAATATTGCTTTTCCAATAGATTCAGAATTTTTTGCACGATTACCAACAATTAAATCTGAATCATTCTTAAAGAAATTTACTTTATAAATAACTGGCTCTTCTGAATCATTAACTATATCTCGAGAAGTGACAAGCCAATTCCCCTCGAACCATTTAGGATAAATTAAATCTTTAGAAGTATCAGATAATTTAAAATTTGGCAAATATAATTCCGGCCATTGATTTTCACGATTTTCCAAAAACTCTCGTACGTTAGAATCTACTAAAGCGAAAGAACTTTCTAAAAAATTTCCTTGAAAAATCAAGCAAAGAATTAATCCAAGAAGAATCTTCATTATGTCAAATCCACTAATAAGAGCATCAGATCATTATGTATTATTAGAGCCAGATTCAAAGGAAAAAATTGTATCAAAGCAAGAAGCAATTTTATGGTTGAAGAATTGGCTTAGTAAGACAGAAACACAAACAATATATCAAAATATAGAAGATCCTGATCAGGAATTTTTTGAAGAATTATTGGAAAGCACTTATGAATTAGAAATAAAAATAGGATACGTTATCAAATGGTTTGCAGTAAGAATTGAACCAGATTAACTGATTATTTCTTTATGAATTGCATTAATTATTTTCATAGCAACTTCTTCAATATTTTCTTTTTTTACTTGAATTCTTAAATCTGCTTGAGAATACAAATTTTCTCTAGATTGAAAAATGCTCATATATAGATCATTTAGATTCTTTCCTTGAAGAAGTGGCCTATTATCAACTTCATTTTTCAATCTTTCAATTGCTATATCTTTGTCGAGATCTATCCAAGCAATTATTCCCTGCCTTAAGATTCCCCAGTTTTCCGATTTGGTAACTATTCCTCCCCCAGTTGAGATTACTAATGAAGGAATTTTGATAGTTTCTTTAAGGCAGTTTGCTTCTAATTCTCGGAAATTATCTTCTCCTTCATCCTTAAAAATTTGATTGATAGATTTTTTTGCCAACTTCTCTATTAATAAATCTAAATCAATATATTTATACTTCAATAATTCAGCCAGCTTCAAACCAGTTCGTGACTTGCCAGAACCCATCATTCCTATTAAAAATATGCTTCTGCCCTTAATAGCATGAACTGTTTTTTCGATAATGGATTGTTCCATAAAGACAAAAGCGTATTTAAAACCTTAAGATAGTATTATCGCAGACAGGTATGACTTCTACACAATCCAAACCATCTCATGGAAAAGGACGTGAATGCGTCATAACTCGACGTGCCTGCTTTAGTTCTAGTCACCGTTATTGGCTTCCTGAAAAAAACCCAGAAGAAAATTTATCTCTTTTTGGAAAGTGCAGTATTGCACCAGGTCATGGTCATAATTATGAACTTATTGTTTCAATGGGTGGAGAACTAGACTCTGATGGAATGGTACTTAATCTCTCTGATGTAAAACACTCTATTAAAGATAAGGTTACTGGACAATTAGATTTTCGTTTTTTAAATGATGTCTGGCCCGAATTTAATGTTGATAATCAAGAAGGTATACTTCCCACAACTGAAGCATTAGTAAAGGTCATTTGGAGTCGTCTGAAGGATGATTTACCCCTTACAAGTCTAAGACTTTACGAAAACCCAAATTTATGGGCAGATTATTTTGGAAACAACATGGAAGCATTTTTAACAGTTCAAACTCATTTTGCAGCCGCTCATAGACTTGCAAAAGAAGAGATATCATTTGATGAAAATAAAAAAATCTATGGGAAATGTGCCAGAGTTAATGGACATGGTCATAACTATCTTGTCGATATAACTGTAAAAGGAGACATTGATAAAAGAACAGGAATGGTTTGCGACTTATCTGCCCTCCAAAAGATAATTAACGACTTAGTTGTTGAACAACTAGATCATACTTTTCTTAATAAAGATATCGAATTTTTTCATAATTGTGTTCCAACTGCTGAAAATATAGCTTTATATGTTTCTGATATTCTTAAAAAACCAATACATAATCTTGGTGCAACATTACACAAAATAAGACTCCAGGAGAGTCCAAATAATGCTGCAGAAATATATGTTGATCAAAAGTTAACCAATTCGTTGAAGTTGAAATTGGAAAATAGTTTAGTCACGCAAACTTGAATATCCCAAGAGTAATAATTGTTATAGCATCAAGTCTTGATGGGAGAATTGCATATCCTGGTGGTGGAGAATCGCATCTTGGAAGCGATGAAGATAAAAAAATATTAAATCAAAACTTATCAATGGTTGACGCCACCATTTTTGGTTTAGGTACTTTAATAGCTCATCAATCAACTTACCTGGTTAAAAATCTCACTGATAATGACGAAGTAAATATATTAAAAAGCCAACCAATTTCTATAGTTGCTTCAAATAGCAAAAAATTTAAAAGTAATTGGAAATACTTTCGTCAACCAATTAGAAGATGGCTAATAAGCTCAAGTAAAGTTGTTAATTCGTCGAATAATGAATTCGAGAAACAACTCTTTTTCGAAGATTCATGGAAAAAAACTTTAATTTCACTTAAAGAACAGGGGATAAATGATTTAGCTCTTTTAGGAGGTGCAAAACTTATAAATTCATTTATAAAAGAGGATCTAATTACAGATATAAAAATTACAATAATTCCACGAATTATTGGAGGTAGATATACTTGGATCCCTCCAGAACAAACAAATGCGATTTTTAATCTCAAAAGGCTATGGGAAATAAAATCAATTAAAAATTTAATGAATAATGAAATCCATGTTCATTACAAAAAGATTTGAAATAGTTTCAATAATAAATGAACCAAAAAATACATAAAGTTGAAGTCAAATTCTCAATTAAGGAAATCTCCAAGGAAATATGGAATGAATTAGCAAATGAAATTAATAATCCATTTTATGAATGGACTTGGATTAAAAACCTTGAGATATCAAAAAGTGTTTCAAGAGAAACTGGTTGGCAGCCTCTATATTTTGTTGCTTATAAAAATGAAGAAATACTAGGAATTGCGCCACTTTTTTTAAAAAATCATAGCTATGGAGAATTCATTTTTGACCAATCATTTGCAAGATTGGCTCAAGAGCTGAATTTAAATTATTACCCTAAATTAATTGGAATGAGTCCTTATAGTCCTGTAAATGGATATCAATTTCTTTATAAAAAAAATAAAGACAAGAAAGAAATTACAAATTTACTCATAAACCATATCGAAAGCTTTGCGATTACAAACAAAATCCTAAGTTGTAATTTTTTATATATTGATGAAAGCTGGGGCAACCATCTTAAATCTTTTGGATACTATGAATGGATAAACTCCAGCAGTGTATGGAGGAGTAATGGAGAAAAAACATTTGACGATTTTCTATCTAGATTTAACTCTAATCAGAGAAAAAATATAAAAAAAGAGAGGAAATCAATTACTAAACAAGACATTAAAGTAGAAATTTTTAATGAAGATGATATCAACCAAGAAATCCTCAAAAAAATGCATAATTTTTATGAACAGCATTGTTCGAGGTGGGGAGTTTGGGGAAGTAAATACCTAACATCTACATTTTTCGAAACACTGGTTGATAATAAAAAAAATCTTTTACTTTTTAGCGCATCAAAACACAATTCAAATGAAATTTTTGCTATGTCGATGTGCGTTAAAAATCAAAACAACTTATGGGGTAGATATTGGGGTAGTCAAGAAGAAATATCTAATTTACATTTTGAATTATGCTATTACCAGCCAATTGAATGGGCAATAAAAAATAGTATCCATTTGTTTGATCCTGGAGCGGGTGGTAAACATAAAAGAAGGAGAGGTTTTTTTGCAAAAAGCACCGTTAGCATGCATAAGTGGTTTGACAAAAATATGGAAAATATAATTTATCCTTGGCTAAATGAAGTGAATAAACAAACCGAGATGGAAATTGATTTTGAAAATAAATCTATACCTTTTAAATAAAAAATTATTCGACTTTATTAAAGATTATATTAGTAATATAGTTTTTTATTAACTTCTAAGGATGAATTCTAAGAACAGTTTCGATGAAAAAACAATGATTGATAATAACTTATCCAACCGATATATAGATTTAGATCCAAACGGTTATTTTATTATCAAAGTAGATTTAGAAGAAAATAAAATAATTTTAAAGCACTTTCTAAATAAGATCGATGAGGAAGGCTATGCGCTTGACCCAGAAACAAATGAACCAATTAAATGCGACTCTCAAAATAAAAGAGTTAGTAATGAAGTTTTTAAAGGTATTAGTGCGAAACAACTTGGAATAATGATCACTGAAGAAAGAAATGACTTAATAACAAGATTCGACCATGCCCTATATTTAGGCCGGGAACTACAAAAAGCAGAAGAATGTTTATACAAAAGATTACCTTATATCCAAGATTAAGAAATTAAACGAAAAAATCTAATCTTTTCATCTGATGTTAAATTAAATAAAAGTAAAAAAATTAATGAACATCATTTTCTATTTTGCATTTATTGGTTTTGGTTTTGGAGCTGCTTTCGCATTGGATAAGCTCTTAAGAGCAGTAAAATTAATTTAAAAAAACTAAAAAATTTTAATAGTCTCTCCATACAAATCATATTCATCTGCAAAAGAAATATTTGCTTCAACAAATTTACCAATATAATTTTTCAAATCAATTTTATCCTTAACAGATAAAATTACTGTTCCGTCAATTTCAGGAGCGAAATTATAGGACCGACCTATTAATTCGTTATTATCTGATATTTTTTCTACCAAAATCTTCATTTTCGAACCAACATATGACTGATTTTTATCTTTGGAGATATTTTGTTGCACTGAAATAACGTTATCTTTTCTTGCCTCTGCAACCTGTTGAGATACTTTATTTGGCAAATGAAAAGCTGAAGTTCCTTCTTCAGGAGAAAAAATAAACACTCCCACATGATCAAATTTGTGCCTATCCAAAAATTCGAGAAGATGTTCAAAATGTTCTTTTTTTTCTCCCGGGAATCCAACAATGAGACTAGTTCTTAATACAGCAGATGGAATTTCTTCCCTAATTTTCTCCAAAATTGATTCATTCAAAGAAGCCTGCCAAGGTCTATTCATACTCTTCAATACATCTGGATGACTATGCTGAAGTGGTAAATCAAAGTAAGGCACTATATTCTTTGAATCTTTGAAAGCTCTAATAACTTCATGAGTTAAACCCGTTGGATAAGCATAATGTATCCTTATCCAAGGAATTGGAACTTTAGAAAGCTCATTCAAAAGTTTAGCTAATGATGGTTTTCCATAAATATCTTGACCATAATTAGTTGTTATTTGACTAATTAAAATGATTTCTTGAATACCCTGTTTTGCAAGACTTTTGGCTTCTGAAACTATAGATTCTATTGTTCTACTTCTTTGAGGTCCTCTCAACTTAGGAATAATACAAAAAGCGCAATTATAGTTGCAGCCTTCAGCAATGCGAAGATAAGCAACAAATTTATTTTTATCTACAAAACGAGGCATTTCCTCATCTGCAATAAATTCCGGTATTTTTGAAACTTCATTAACGATTTCCCCTTTTTCTACTCTTTCTAAAACCTTGGCTATCTTTTGATAATCTCCTGTTCCAATCAACCCTTTTATTTCAGGGATTTCTTTTATAAGCTCATCTTTAAAATGCTGAGCCATACAGCCTGCAACTATTACTTCCTTTCCTTGATTTGTATATTCTAGAATTTTTTTAATAGATTCTTCTCTAGCTGTTTCAATAAAACTGCAAGTATTTACAACAACAACATTTGCATCATTTATATTACTGTCAACTTCATAACCCTCTTTATCTAATAAGCCTTGCATATGTTCAGTATCAACAAGATTTTTCTCACAACCAACATGACTGAATGCAACCTTAGATAGTTTTTTTTCTTTTACATTGAGACTATTTTGTTTCACAACTTGAGAAATAAGAATTAAAAGATTTATACAGCATTTCGTATATCACTCTCATGCCAAGATAATATTAGGATAGATAATGTAAATAACAAACTTTATTTTTGTATGGCCCTTAAGACTGTAAACAGAAGAAATAAAAAAGATTTGAAATGGCCAAAAATCATAATCGCAATTCTTAGCACTATAGGCATAGTTGACACAGGTTCGATCACTTTAAAAAACTGGGGATTATTTACCTCACTTTCATGCCCAGGGATACAAAATGGTTGTGAAACAGTTTTAAATAGTCCTTGGGGTACTTTATTTGAAAATAATCAAGTTAATATACCTCTTTCATTAGCTGGATTTATAACGTATTTATCAATATTAGTTATCACAATAATACTATCGCTTAATTTAATTTCCCCAAAAGAAAAACTAAATAAGTTTTTATGGTGGTTAGTATTTCTAATTTCTTGTGCGTCATCAACATTTAGCTTTTTATTGATAAATATAATGTTTTTTAAGATTCAAGCATATTGCTTTTTTTGTATACTTTCAGCAATTTTATCGTTTTCTATCTTTATAATTTCTATGATTGGAGCAAAGTTCGAAAGTAGAGAACCTATGATTTTTAGAGGTTTCATTGTAGCCATTTGTGTCCTGTTGGGGGGCCTAATTTGGTCAACAAACGTTGACCCATCTAATGCTATTGATGTTGCAAACCCCACTGAAAATATATCGCCAATAATTACCACTTCAAGCTCTCCACAGAAGGTAAAGTTTGCAAAATTTTTAAGTGAAAACAATATTGTTATGTATAGTGCATACTGGTGCCCGCATTGCCACGATCAGAAACAATTATTCGGTAAGGAAGCAGTTAAAGAATTAAAAGTAGTTGAATGTGCTAAAGATGGTAAAGATAATGAGTATGAGCTATGCCAAACGAAAGGAATCAGTGGATTTCCTTCTTGGGAAATAAATGGAGAAATTATTAGTGGTACGCGTGATTTAAATGAATTAGCATCAAAAACCAACTACCAGGGAGATCTTAATTTTTAATAAATCTTTTTTGAATTTTTTGATCTAACTGTTGTCTAGTATGGCATTCCCAATTTTTAGCTTTATCAGGGAAATCATCTCTATAATGCCCTCCTCTACTTTCCTCTCTAAATAGACAAGCTTTTAATAAAGTTATGGTGGTTATTTGTCTATTCTTTAAATCAAGTAAAAGATTTAATGCTCTTCTATTGCGTTCACTAAGTTTTATTTTTTGATCAAATTTAATTTTTTCAAGACTATTTAGTAAATCATTTTTATTTAATTTATCAATATCATTTTGAATATAATTTAAAAATTTACTCATATTTACCTTATTTCGCGATACACCTAAATTTAACCAACATAGTTTTCTTAGTTCATCAATTTTTTCAACAATTATAGAAATTTGATCTTCTTTAGGATCTTCAATATCAAACTCTTGAAATGATCTATCAAATTTTTCAAATTTAGAAAGGTCATTCAAAACAATTGAAGACATTTTTCTTGCGAAAACAAGACACTCCATAAGTGAATTACTTGCCAGTCTATTAGCACCATGCACACCTGTAGAAGCAACTTCTCCAACGGCATATAACCCTTTTGTTGTTGAAGATGCACTTAGATCAGTTTTAACACCTCCCATCCAATAATGAGCTGCAGGAGCTACGGGGATAACCTCATTTAAAGGGTTAACGCCATAATCCTGACATCGACTTAAGATCGTGGGGAAACGCTCTACAATTTTTTCTGGGTCAATATACCGAAGATCTAAGGAAACATGATCTACATTATTATCATGCATATTTTTCATAATTGCTCTACTTACCTGATCTCTAGTAGCTAGATCACGATTTTCAAGATTTTTAACTGGACTTTCACCATTTTTATCGACTAAAATTGCTCCTTCCCCTCTAAGTGCCTCAGATATTAAGAAGCAAGGCGCACCATAAAATTTTAAAGCTGTTGGATGAAATTGCACGAACTCTAAATCTTCGATAGCAGCTCCTGCTTTCCATGCAAGAGCAATCCCTTCACCAGAGGATTGGGCAGGATTTGTTGTATTTGTAAATAAGTGCCCACCCCCACCTGTAGCCAAAACAACAGCTCTAGATTTAATCCAATATAAGTTTGCTCCATCAAGAACCTGAACTCCTCTACATTCTTTATTTTCAATGAGAAGTTCAGTTACTCTTACACCCCTGCAGTGAAGAATATTTTTTTGATTCTCAATATGATCTTCTAGAACTTCAACCAATGCTCGTCCGGTACGATCCTTAACATGTAAGACTCTTCTTCGTGAATGAGCTGCTTCCAAGGTAGTAGCTAGTTGATCAGAACTTTGATCAAAAATCATCCCTAAATTTTGCAACCTTTCTACACAACCTGGAGCTTCTTTAACTAGCATTTCTACAGCTTGAAAATCACAAAGTCCATCACCTGCTTTTAAAGTATCCTCAGCATGAAGATCGAATGAATCATCTTGCCTAACAACAGATGCAATTCCTCCTTGAGCCCATCTACTGGAAGATACCTTACTAGTATTTCTATTTAAAAGAAGCACTTTTAAATTTGCAGGTAATTCAAGACAAGTCATAAGGCCAGCAGCTCCAGCGCCTATAACGATTACATCCCAATTATTTATTGGTATCGGTTCTTGCGAAAATGGAGGCCTTAACATTAAACCAACCCACTAAAAGTTGGTTGCAGAATTGCTAAAACAATAAAAATACCATCAACAATTAATGTCGTTTGAATTACGTAACCAGAGACTAAGAGTGCTTTACCACTAGATGTATTAATTGTGCCAGAATTTAAAATTTCTTTTGAAATAAACCAAAGTATAAGAGCAACAAAAACTATAATAGATAATGATTTTATTTGAATTAGACTCTCTGAAGTTTTTTGAAGAATCATGGGTGCATTTTCAGAATCTGCTGAAATTACCTGCCTCCATTGATCCATGATTCCGATTAAAAAAATTGTAATATCAGTAACTGCGGTTCCAAATAAAGAAGAAATATAAAAACTTGAACCTATTTTCCAATTAGTACCAAATCCAATTAAAGCTAATGGGAGAACTACAGCTTCAACAGGTATGTGTAGGATAGGAAATGGGCTTAACCATCCCCAGAACAAACATCCACCAAGCCAACTACCTGATATGCCAAGTAATAATGAACTGACAATAAACCACTTATTTGATCCTTTCTGATTCAAGACAATTGCCACTAAGACAATAACAAAAGTAAAACAAAGTGCACTTATTGGTTCTAATCTAACCCAAGGGGCTTGAACAAAAATAGGTAAAATTACAAAAAAAGAAGACCACAATCTTAAAGATATAGGATTTGATAAAAAACTATTTTCGTATGAATCAACTTTCTTATGGGATTCATAGTTGAATTTATCTTTTACTTCTAAATTTTTTGTAATTAATTCTTTCAATGAAAAAGGTTATTTTAATTAATCTAAATCGTGTTTTAGAAAACTGCGAATGCCATATTTTAATAAATAAAAGGCCCATAATTTCACACATATATTTAGTTTTTTAAAAGTATTTAATACACTTAGAGTCCTATATAAGTTTAGAATAAAAATAAATAAGAGTATTTGACCTTAAATTGTGTGGCAAGAAATTAATTACACAGAAGATCCCATTGATCTTTTGGTTCCAAATATTACTTATAAAATAAACCCTGCAGAAATTGAAAGTATTGAAGCTAATTCTATTGCTGAAGAAATAGGATTTGAATCAGGTGACTCAATTATTAGTATTAATGGGAAAAAACCAAGAGATTTAATTGATTATCACATTCTGATTAGTGAAGAAATTTTAGACATATCAGTTTTAGATAAAAATCATGAGATTCACAATATAAATATTGAAAAAGATCAAGACGTTAATTTAGGTATAATTTTTAAAGATGCATTATTTGATTCAATCAAACAATGCAATAATAGATGTTCATTTTGTTTTATTGATCAACAGCCAAGTGGTAAAAGAAAAAGCCTATATATAAAAGATGATGATTATAGATTAAGTTTTCTATATGGCTCTTATTTAACTCTTACGAATCTAAAAAAAGAAGACTGGGAAAGAATTGCTATGCAAAAACTATCCCCACTTTTTATTTCAGTTCATGCTACTGATCCCGCCACAAGAGAAAAATTATTAAAAAATAAAAAAGCAAGAGTGATACTTGATCAAATTTCGTGGTTTGAAAAAAACTCTATTCAAATACATGCTCAAATTGTTGTTTGTCCAGATATAAATGATGGGGATATTCTTGAGAAATCAATTTTGGAACTTGCTGAATTCTACAAAAAAACCTCTCAAACAGTTCTTTCAGTTGCAATAGTTCCTGTAGGACTTACAAAATTTAGACCTGAAAATGATGGATTGAAATCAATCAGCCCAGAATACGCAAAAAAAACTATTAAACAGGTAGAGAGAATTCAAGCCTATCTACAAAATACTCTTGGGACTCGTTTTTGTTGGCTAGCAGACGAATGGTATTTAATTGCTGGTGCAAATTTACCTAGTTACAAAACCTACGAAAATATGCCACAAGAATCTAATGGAGTTGGGACTATTAGAAACTTTCTAGAAGCATTAAGAGAAAAGACTCAAAACCTACCCCAAAAAGTAAAAAAGCCAAAAAAAGTTAGTTGGATTGTTGGTAAATTAGTTTATGAAGCACTAATTCCTACAGTTAAGAAATTAAACTTAATTAATGGATTAACAATTAATTTATATGGTTTGCCAAGTATTTATTGGGGTCAAGATCAAGTTGTTACAGGTCTTCTTACTGGAGAAGATCTAATTTATGGGCTGAAAAATAAGGATTTAGGAGAAGCTGTTTATATACCATCTATTATGTTAAAAATGAATACTGATTTATTTTTAGATGATAAAAATATTCAAGAAGTTGAGAATCAAATAAATACTAAAATTCACGTTCTTGATGATTCAAATGATATTATAAATACTTTGATTGGTTAATCGAATATTATCGAAACTATAAAACATGCTTAGAAGAGTAATAAATCCTTTCTTATTATTGCCGCTTACTCTAAGTATGAATACCTTTAATGTTCTATCGAGCGAAATAAAAAATTACATTGATAATGTTTTAGAAGAAGAATCAAATATTACTTTTGTTGATTATCGAGAAATAGAAAAACTTGTATTAAATAATCAAGAATTAAAATCATTACAAAACCTAGTAACCTCTACAAGCTTTACTCTTTCCAGTCAAATTGCCAAAAGATACCCATCCTTAGATTTTCAAGCCAATGGGTTACCAAAATATGTCGCAGGTAAAAATTACAATAGCAATTCACCTACTTTAAAAACATCACAATTTACGGCTAATCCCTCCCTGAATATTAAATGGGATGTAATTGCCCCGCTAAGAGGTTCTGAAATTAAAATTGCCAAAACAAATTACAAAATTGCAGAAAATAATTATGAGATTAAGAAAAAAGATTTAATTCAAGAAGCAAGAATCAGATATCACAAATACAAAAAGTCATATCAAGATATTCAAAATAAAAAATTCACACTTGATTTATCAATTACAAGCTTAGAAAATGCTAAAGCAAAGCTAGATGCTGGAGTTGGTACAAAATTTGAAGTTCTTGAAGCAGAAGCTCAATTATCTCGAGATCAACAATCACTTAATGAAAAGAAAATAGAACATAAAATTAATAAAATTTCTCTTAAAGAGATTCTTAATGTTAAGGGAGATTTCGAAACTAATAAAGAGCAAAATCTTATAGGGTTTTGGAATCATAAATTGAATAAGAATATTAATGAGGGTTTGGATAAAAATCTTTCCTTAAAAAACCTTATTCTTCAAAAATCAATCAAAAAGAGCCAAGCAGAAAGCTTTTTAGCTCAAAATAAGCCAAATATTTATATCAGTAATTCATTATCTAGTACATTTTCAAAGGGAGACTCTTTAGTAACTAATATCGACTCTGCAAAATCTGGATCTAATTATACAAATACCATAAGTCTAAATTTTGCATGGAGTATTTTTGATGGGGGACAAAATAAGAACTCCTACAAATCAAAAATAGCAGATGCAGAATCCGAAAAATATGCTTATGAAAATCTAAAAAATGTTTTAACCACAAGAATTAGTAAAGCCTATTTAAATCTTAAATTAAATGAAGAAAAAATAATCTCTTCTCTTAAAGAAATTGAATCTAGCAAAGAGTCTGTAAGGCTTTCCAGACTAAGATATGATATCGGAATATCAACTCTAAAAGATGTTCTTGTTAGGCAAAATGAATTAAGTATTGCGAAATCAAAAAATATTAATGCAATATACAATTACAATCTAAATGTAGATGAATTAGAAAGATTAACTTTCCTTGATAAAAGTAAAATTTGTCTGGGTAGTAATAATACTAAAATGAAAGATACAGAGTCTATTTGCAATTTATAAAGATGAATCCACCAAATTTAACTAATAAGCAACTACGAGAATTAGATTCTTTATTTGAATTGGTTAGTCAACGTCAAACAAAAGATTTTGGAAATATTAGCGCCAGCAATAAAGCAGATGGATCATTATTAACAAGTTGTGATTTGTGGAGTGACAAAACAATCGTAGATGGCTTAGCTTCAATAGCTCCAGGTGAAGGCGTCCTTAGTGAAGAAGGGCAAAAGTTAATTCCAAATTCAAAAGCTTATTGGGTGGTCGATCCACTCGATGGGACAACAAATTTTGCTGCCGGTATTCCTTACTGGTCTATATCTGTTGCAAGGTTCTTTGATGGCAAACCACAATCTTCTTTTTTAATAATTCCTACATTAAAAAAAAAGTTTGTATCCATTAAAGGTAAAGGGGTTTGGTTAAATAACAAGAAAATAGATCCTAACCAAAATAATCGTCAAAGTGAATGTATTTCTTTATGTAGTAGATCAATAAAAATTTTACAAAAAAAACCAAACTCAGTATTTCCTGGCAAAATCAGACTCTTAGGTGTATCGAGTTTAAATCTTACGAGTGTAGCGATGGGACAAACTTTCGGAGCAATAGAATCAACCCCTAAGATATGGGATATTGCAGCAGCCTGGTTGCTCTTAGAGGAACTCAATTGTTCTTTAGAGTGGTTAGAAACTGATCCTTTAAATTTAGTTTCAGGAGAAGACTTGAGCGATGTTAATTTTCCATTAATTGCTTGTAGATCTATAGAAAAATTTGAAATTTTAAAGCCATGGGGCAATTTATTATTAGAAAAATAGTTGCATCATAAAGAAAAAATTGTTTGAAAAATTTCTTAATCAGATACAATAAAAATTAAGTAAATAAATAAAATATTTGAAGAAAATTAATATGCAGAGAAGTTCAACATGGATACTGAAAAGTTTATGGGGAGCTTGTGAGCGATGGAGCAAATCTGATTGTGTTGATTTAAGCGCTGCATTTGCATACTACACACTTCAATCATTTTTTCCCATCCTTCTAATTTCTCTTTCAATAGCTTCATGGTTCCTAGGAAAACAAGAAGGATTAGATCAACAAATAATTGCCATTGCTGCTCAGCTTTTACCTCCTTCAGTAGTTGAGTTAGTAGAGACAACATTATTTAATTTGATAGATCAAGGTTTTGGAGCAGGTATTCTTGGGGCTATGTTTTTGCTTTTTACCGCAGGAAATGCATATCTATCTCTTCAAAGAGGTTCGGATAGGCTTTGGGAAGACGAAATTCCTTCTAAAAAAGTTAATGCTGCTTGGAGAGTCCAAGCTTCGAAGTTTCTCCGAAATAGAATTGAAGCCTTTTTAATAGTATTCTTTATTGGCTTTTTAATGGTACTAGATCAAATTAGTGCAAATCTTAGGATGATCCCAAGTAACGTTTTAGAAAATATTTCAAAATCTAATAATCTTATTTCTGATTTATTATTAAAGTTGCCACTATTACAAGTTGGTCAGTTTGCAATACCACTAATTGGCTTTTCTTTAATGGCTCTTCTATTACAAGCACTTTTACCCAGTAGAAAAGTTCCATTGAAACCACTGTTGCCTGGATCTTTTCTTATTGGAATTGGCCTAACCACTTTGAACCTAGCAGTAAGTAAAAGTATTCTCTCACTTGGAGTAAGATTTCAAGCATACGGTTTTATTGGAGGTTTTCTTGTACTTACTTTGTGGGTATGGCTATTAGGAGTGATTTTATATTTTGGACAGTGTTGGAGCGTAGTAATTGCTAGTATGGCTTTAGTAAATAAAAAAAGAAATAATAAATAAGGATAACTAAGGTGAATTATTTTCTTAAGGCTAATAAAAATCTCCTTACCTACTCATTAATCATACTTATCATTATTCCAATTTTTGGATTTAACTTTTTCATTAGCTTTGTTGGAAATATTCTACTTCTTTTATTTTTAATTCCTCTTCTATTATTAGTTTTAGTGTTTATGGGTTTTAACTCTTACAAATCTAAAATTAATACATGCAGTAATTGTGGGGTAATTTCATTAGGATTAAGTGAAACATGCATGAATTGCGGTGCAGATTTAGAGAATATAAGTAAGAAAAATCAATTAGATAAAAAGCCTAGTGAAAGTACCATTGAAGTGGAAGCAGAAGAAATTAAGTAAAATACTAACCTATTCCAATTTGTCTAAGAATACTTTGTCCAGTAATTAATTCAGTACCAAGTCCAATTAAAATACCCATCATTGCCATGCGGCCATTCCAAGTTTCTGCGAAATTGACGAACCCAAATCTTGGTTGATTGTCATTATTCATAATTAACTAGATCGTTTATCAAAATTATTTTAACCTTTTAAGGAAGAATTTATGATAAATAATTAATTATTTATTTAACATGTTTTAAACCATCAACAGGTCGATACTCATCTCCAGTTAACTCCTCAAATACAATGGCTGGCAATCCTGTATCAAACATTGTTTGCAATGCTTCTTTTAACATAGGGTTCCAACCTCCAGTACTAACTTTTCCATGTCTTACAGTCCAGTCCCATGTCCCTTGAAGATCTCTGGGTAGTCTGCCTTCTCTATCTCTTCGAGCGACTAAGTCTAAAGATTCAACTATACCAACAATTACTGGGTTTTTACCGTAAGAAGGAGTAAGACTTAGTTCAAGTCTCACTGGATCTTCTTTAACCATTTTTAAACGAAACCTTGGTGGTAACTTAAGTGATCTTATTACCGTTGAAACAATTTTTGTTCTTAATTCCAATTTTCTTCCTTAGATAAAATTTGATTAATCAGTTGTTGAACCTTTTTCTTCTAATGTAGAGTCATTGTCATTAGAAAATCTTACTGTTAATAGTTCCTCTTCTGTAATATTTCCTGATTTATCTAAAAGTTCTGGATGTATTGTGTACTTTTTTTGTTTAAAACTGGAAGTACTCAATCGTTGATTTTTATTATCGGATATGCCCCAGCCATTAGACATAACTTTAAAAGCTTTCCAAACTAAATAAGTTAAGGCTGCAGAATATATTATTGGAAATAGGATAGTCATCGAACTTATAAATTAGTTGGTTATATTTTTAACATCATAGCCCGAAAAAAAGAAATTTAGCTAGTTAAAGTTATTAAATTATTCTCTAGATTCAATAAATTTAAGTAGTAGTTATATTTAAACTACACTAATATGGTGTATTAAATCTCTCGAAGAACATAAAAAATCAAAATTGAAAAGAGACATCCAAAAGCTATTACTAATTGCCTCATTAATTACATTGGGCATTCGATATCCTGCAAAAGTCATATCCCAACAATTAAGTAAACCAAAAATTAATGAAGTTAATTTATATTCGAACAAATCTTTTATAACTAAAGCTGTAGAAAGAACCGGTCCAGCTGTGGTGACAATTGATACTCAAAGATATATTAAAAAAAGAAATTTGCCAAGAAATTCTCAACTATTTCTAGACCCATATTTTGAAAGATTTTTTGGATTAGATTTGCCTAAGGAAAATCGACCAAGGATAGAGCAAAACCAAGGCAGTGGATTTATATTTGCAGATGGACTTGTAATGACCAATGCTCATGTAGTGAATAGATCAGATAAGGTAATTGTTGGTTTAACCAATGGCAAAAAATTAAACGCTAAACTGATAGGTCAGGACTCTTTTACCGATTTAGCTGTGCTCAAGATTGAAGGGAGAGGGCCTTGGCCAAAAGCAAAATTGGGCGATTCTTCAAAAATTAAAGTTGGTGATTGGGCTATAGCAGTTGGAAATCCATTCGGACTGGAAAACACAGTTACTCTTGGTATTATTAGTAATCTAAATAGAAACGTAACTCAATTAGGAATATATGATAAAAAACTTGAATTGATACAAACAGACGCTGCTATTAATCCTGGCAATTCTGGAGGTCCACTGTTGAATAGCGATGGAGAAGTAATTGGTATTAATACGTTGATAAGGTCAGGTCCAGGAGCAGGTTTGAGTTTCGCAATCCCAATTAATAAAGCTAAGGAAATTACCTATCAACTTTTAAACAATGGGAAAGTAATACATCCTATGATTGGAATTAGCCTAATAGAAGAAAGTATTTCTGAGAGAAAAAATAATGTCGTAAAGGTTGGATATGTAGTACCGAATAGTCCAGCTGAAAAAAGTGGAATCAAGATAGATGATATTTTAATTAAAGTAGGCGATAAAGATATTGAAACAGCATCAGACGTGATAGAACAAATTAGTAAAAATGGTACGAAAAAACAAGTAAATATATTATTGAAGCGTAAAAATAAATTTATTAAATTAAAAGTAATACCAACTGATATTACTAATCTACAAAATAACTAAAAAATTAAATTTTCATTCCGTTTAATTATTTCTACACATCTAAAAATATATCTGCCATATTTTATAACCCAGGAAGTAATGCATTCAAAATAACTTTCAATAGAGTCAGAAATTTGAGAATGTTTTTCTTGGAAATCTTAATTTTTCATTTAAATTATTAAAACCTATTTTTATATTGTTAGGATTTATCAAGGATCATAAACTATAAAAAGATAAATGGGTGTCCTTACTAAGCCAATTATAATTTTTTAAAAGTAATCAAGTTTTTTGGCTTTTAGTTTTTTCTAAAAAATATTCGTAGTTACCATCATACGACAATAACTTTGAATCTTTAATTTCAATAATTCTATTTGCAACCTTTGAAATAAAATACCGATCATGAGAAATGATTAATAATGAACCTTTATAATTTTTAATAGCTAATTCTAAGTTTTCCTTAGATTGCAGATCTAAATGATTAGTTGGTTCGTCCAAAAGAAGGAAATTACTAGGATTAATAATCATGAGCGCTAATGCTATCCTTGCCTTTTCTCCCCCACTGAGTTGTTTAATATGTTTAAAAACAGTTTCATTTTGAAAGCCAAAACCCCCTAAAAATGTTCTAACTTTTTTTTGGGGCCATTCTGGAGAATTATTACATATTAAATCAATAACCCTTTCGTCAAGTGAAAGTGCTTCAGCCTGATTCTGTTCATAATAGCTAGTAATTATATTATGTTTACCAAGATTAATTTCTCCAATTTCAGGAGATATCTTTTTCATAATAATTTTAAGCAATGTAGATTTGCCGCAGCCATTAGGTCCCAATATTGCTATTTTCTCCCCAGAAGAAATCTTTAAATTTATATCTAAAAAAAGAATTTTATCCTCAAAACTATGAGACAAATTTTTGATATTTAGAACTAATTTTCCTGAGCGAGGGCACTCTGGAAAATTAAAAACAGGACTTTTTGATTTTGCTATGGGAGCCTCAATTTTAGAAATCTTTTTTAATTGTTTTTCTCTACTCTTTGCTTGAGAACTTCTAGTTGCACTAGCTCTAAATCTATCTATATACCTCTTCTGTAACTCAATTTCTTTTTGTTGTAATTGATATGCCTTATTTTGTGATTCTTCATTTAAAGATTTCTGTTCGACAAAAAAAGAATAGTTTCCATTATATGTTTCAGATGTTCCTCTATCTACAAAAATTATTTTTTTACATAATTTATCTAAAAAATATCTATCATGGCTGATTATTACAACAGCAATTTTAAGGGATGATAGATATTCTTCCAACCAAAAAATAGTTTCTAAATCTAAATGATTGGTTGGTTCATCCAGTAAAAGCAAATCAGGTTTTTGTAAGATTATTTTTCCAAGTGCAACTTTCATCTGCCAACCACCTGAGAAATTACCAACTAATTTATCAGCATCTTCTATAGAAAAGCCTAATTTTGGTAATATTTTTTCTACATCAGATTGCATTTTATAACCACCTAGAGCTTCAAATTTTGCTTGGTATTTTGCGAGTTGATTTACAAATATTTCAAGTTCATCGGAATTTTTTTTTAAATCCAACGATTTCATTTTATTCTCAATTTCTAAAAGTTTAATGGCAACAATTTGTATATCTTTAAAAGAACTTTCTAATTCCTGTCTCACTGAAAAATTCAAATTACAATCAAACTCTTGCTTTAAATGAGCAATTTTAGGATTTCCTTCTTTGATGATCGTTCCACTTGTTTGCTCTTCCTCTCCAATTAAAATTTTAAATTGGGTTGATTTACCTGCACCATTAGAACCAACTAAGCCAACTTTTTCTCCTTTCTTAATCTCCCAACTAATATTTTTTAAAACAACATCTGTAGAATAAATTTTGCTTACACCTTCAAATCTAATCACTGTTTTAAAAATAGAATTTACAAAATCCGTGGCTTATTTACTAAAAAATATTTTGTGGAATAAAATTAAATCATGAAAAAAATAGAACAAATTGTAGTGATTTTCATAGCTGCTGCTCTTGCAATTCCAAGTTATTGGTTTTTTTGGACTTTGGCTGGTGGAGGTGGCTACAACAAAAGAATAAAACCTATTCCTAATTCAAATAATAATTATTCGAAACCTTTTCCTAAAGACCTCCTCGAGCCTTGATTAGCCACATTTTAGTCGCCTCATCATCAATAGTACTCAAATATTCAATAACCTCTTCTTTAGTCACAGAAATATTTAACTCGTTGCCAATATCGCATATCTTATCTAAGGCTTTTTTGGGACTAGTTAAGGCTGTCATGAACAGACTTTGCTTCTTTATGGAATCGTTGGCAATTAACTTATAGAGCTTTTCAGCATTACTGGACATAGTTTTAAAATCTATTTATTAATAGATTATTACTTCAAGCTACATTTTGTTCATTATATTTATTATTAGATAAATCATTATCCACATCTTTTATCTCTTTTGCAGAGGCATCTGCCATACTTCTTGCGTCTAAACATAAAACTTTTCTTAGTTTCGCAAAGTTAGCTGCGTGAGATTTTCTACCATCTTTTTGGGCATAATACTCTGACTGCTGAAGAATATGGTGAAGATGAGTTAACAAATATGGACTAATTACTGCTGATACCAAAACGTCACTATTTTCATTATCGTGAGAATCAGAATTGACTAATCTTTTTTTCGGTTTATCAATTATAGACCTTTTGGGAGAATCAATTTTTCTTGAATTTTTCATGGGACAATAAAACAATTAATTGATACGGACATAAATTTCCTTACTAATAATATACACAAAGATAGTATCCTTGACTAACTGTGTATACTATTAAGTAACAGTTATCAACTTTGACTCATGGCTACCCGCCAGAACTCAACTAATGGGAAGCCTAAATCCCCTAGAATACAAGTAGTTCTTCCAGAATTAATATGTGAGCAATTAACTATTTTGGCCGATAATGAATCTAGGACAGTAAGTAATATGGCAAAAGTGTTAATACAAGAGGGTATAAAAAAATATTTCGAAAAAGAAAGTAAATCACCTGTTTCAGAAAATAATTTAAATACTGATAAATTTAGAGATGAACTTGAAAAACAAAGCGTCAGAAGATTAAAAAGAGCTCCTCAAAGGATTAGATACTATAAAAAATCTGATTAAAAATAATTAATTTTGAGGCAATTTCTGTAAATCCACAGTTTTACCCATGACTACCAAAATATTTCCTCTTTCCAAAATATATTTTGCTGGAGGATTAACTGTTAACTCTTCAGCAGGTCCTGCGGCAAGGACATTTACTAAATAATTTTTCCTCAAATTTAAATCTCTTAAAGATCTTCCAATAAATTCCTCTGGAACAGTTATTTCATCTATACCAGTTTGATTATCTAGTTCCAATCTTTCGATTAGGTTTGGTCTTACTAGTTCTAAACCTAATCTTTCTCCTTGCATCCTAGATGGGAACACAACTTTATCTGCACCTACTCTTTTTAACATTTTTTCGTGCAAGTCACTGGTAGCTCTCGCTATTACTCTTTGCACTTTGCTACCTTCACTATCCTTAGCAATAAGAGTTGTAGTTATACTTGCTTCAATAGGTTCACTAATGCCCACTACAACAGTATTCATTTCAAGAATTCCCGATTCCTTCATAGACTCTTCATCAGTACAATCTACAACTCTCGCTTCTATCGAAGGTTCTAATTGTCTTAAATCATCAATAGCTTTTTCCGAATAATCTGCAGCCAAAACATCAGCACCATTACTAATAAGTTCTCTGCAAACTGCGGTTCCAAATCTTCCAACGCCAACAACTGCAAAAGTGAGTGCTTCATTTTCTCTCTTTTGAGACCACTGCCACCAATCAGCCATAATAAAACTCAGTCAATTCTAAACGTATAGATCAGCTCTAGGATAGCCAATTCTCTTTTGTCTATCTATTCTACTCTTATAAAGAGCCTGCCAAAGTGCACTTAAAAGCAAAAGGATCCCAAGTCTGCCCACAAACATACCCACAATAAGAATAAATTGACCAAAATGATTTAATTTTTCGGTTAAACCAATATCAAAACCAACTGTTGCAAATGCAGATATGCAAGTGAACAGAATTTCTAGGAATGTGAATGATTCTTTTTTAACAAAAGTATTAGTTGTACTAAGCAACATTGCCATTAAAAGAACAAAAAGCAAAGATCCAACTGTGATCCCAACTGCCTTTAGAATAACTTTATCTGAAATTAATCTATTGCTAATAATTACATCTTTCTGACCTCTTAAAGTTGATCTAGTTGCAGCCATTAAAGCAATAAATGTTGTTGTTTTTATGCCTCCACCAGTACCTCCTGTGCTTGCTCCAATAAACATAAGGGTCATTAATAATAAGAGGCCCGTATCTGAGATAGAGTTCAAAGAAATCGGAAAATTTGTAAAGCCTGCAGTTCTTGCACTAACTGTTTCGAAGATAGATGATATTAACCGTTCAAACAAATTTAAATCATTAAAAAATTGACTATTTAGCAATGATTCAGTGATAAAGAACCCTAATGATCCGAACAATATTAGAGACAAACTTGTCCTAATAACAAGTCTGGAATGAAGGCTTAATTTCTTATAAGAAAGATTTTTTTTATGACTCCAAATATCATCAATAACCCGCCAACCCAATCCACCCATAACAATGAGAAAAACAAAAACACTATTAACCAAATAATTTGTTCTATAGTCTTGAAGACTATTTGACATTAACGAAAATCCTGCATTGTTATATGCGGAAATACTGTGAAAAATCGAGGACCATAGTCTTTCCCAATTATTTTGAATGTCTACAAATCCAAACGAATATAAGACAATTGCTCCCAAGGATATAATGCTAATTGCAGTAATAGCAATGCTTTGAAAAGTTCGACCAATTCCTCCAACTCCAAATTCATCTAAAGTCTTTCCTTTATCTAATCTAGTTCTTAGCTTTGCCCCCTTTACAACAAACCCTTGTAAAAATGTTGTAATGGCCATTAATCCTAGACCACCTGATAAAAGCATAAAAGCTAAGAAAACTTGGCCAAAGAAATTTAAATCAACACCAATATCTATTATGGTTAAGCCAGTAACGGTTATTGCAGAAGTAGATGTAAAAAATGCTTCCCACAAACCAACCTTTGAAGATGAACATAATGGAGAGCTCAAAATTAAAGTTCCAAGGCAAATAATAAACAAGCCTGTAACAATAGTAAATTGAGGTACAGATAGCTTTTTGTAAGCATCTTTTAACTTATAAACTGAGAATGAGAATTTCACGATATTACCCGTAATTTAAAATTATCAATGCTGGCACAGTAAATGACATTATAAGTGTTAATCCAGCTCCGTATTTTGCGATATCAAAAAATCTATATCTTCCAGGACCATAAACCATTAAATTTGTTTGATAACCCATTGGAGTCAAGAAAGATTGACTTGCACCGAATAAAACAAGCATGATTAAAGCGCTTGGTGAAATTTCTAAAACATTTGAGAATTCAATAGCAACAGGCAAAATCAAAGCAACCGAAGCAGCATTACTTATAAATTGCGTAAGAATAACAGTAGATACAAAAATTACGACAAGTGCAAAATAAAGAGGCATTCCGTTAAGGGCAAAGTTTAGATTAACTGCAATTACATCTGCTAATCCAGTTATCTGCATAGCTACACTAAAACAAGATAAAGATCCCAGCAATAAAATGACATCTAACCTAATTGATTTTTGTATCTCTGCAGGTCTTAAACATCCACAAGCAACCATTGCAATCACTGCCAAAAGAACTGAACCTACTAATGGAATATTAGAAACCGAAGGCAAAACCACCATTCCTATTGCAATTGCAATCGAAATAGGTTTTTTTATCAAAAAAGGTAAGTCATCTTCGAATTGATCTAAAATAAGCAAATCATTACTAGCTTGCAAACCTCTTATTGAATCTAGCGGTGCTTGCAATAATAAAACATCTCCAGCCCTTAAAACTGCTTGGCCTAATCTCTCCTGAACAGTTTGTTGACCTCTCCTTAATGCTAAAACTGTTGCATTATGACGCTGCCTAAATCTTAATTCTCTCAAACTTGCACCGGCTAAAGTGGAACCAGCTGGTAACAAGGCTTCAAAGGTCTTAGTACCTTCATCATCTGAGAAAACATTGGACCCATCGAAAGATGTTTTGTTTTCTCCTAACAGAATAGTATGCTCCTGCTGCAGCCTAAATAAGTCTGCTCTTGTAACACGGATTATTAATCTATCATCCGGTTCAATCTTTCTATCAGCCAAAGGAGGAAGAATAACTTTTCCATTTCTTTGCAATTCCAGAACATCAACGTCAAATCGTCTTTGCAATCTACTATTTCTGACAGATTGTCCAACTAATTCTGAATTAGAGGGAATAGTAACTTCGGTAAAATATATATTCATATCACCATTTTTAATAAACTCATTATCTCTCCCTCTATCTGGCAAAAGCATGTCAGAAACCAGAATCATATAGGTTGTACCTATAAGCCACACAGGAATTCCTATTGATGTCAAACTAAATAATTCCAAACCTCCATAACCTAATTGTTGACTAATATCACTGACAAGAAGGTTTACTGAGCTACCTAATAATGTCAGAGTTCCACCGAGCAAAGTAGCAAAAGAAAGAGGTAATAAAACTTTTGATGGTGATATATTTCTTCGCTCGCACCAACTTTCAATTAAAGGTAACAAAGATGCCACTACTGGAGTATTAGGTACAATTCCAGATATTGGAGCAATCAAAAAAGCTATTAAAGAAATTAATTTCCTTGGAGTTCGAATACTTTCAGAAGAAATCAATTCTCTTACTCTGTCTAAGGCACCACTTTTAAATAATGCTGAGGAAACTGCAAATAAACCCATAAGGGTAATTAGAGAAGGGCTGCCAAATCCAGCTAAAGCTTTTTCAGGAGAAAGAACCCCAGTAGATATAAATATTCCGACACATAACAAACCAGTCAATTCTGGTGCAATAGTATTTCTAATAAACAAAATTATTGACATTATTAAAACAACTACCGTAATAAACGCATCAAAATTATTACTAACAACTGCAATTAAATTCATACAAGACTTATTTAACTCAATATACCCAAAAACAATATTTCAAAAAAGTTTAATTGGAATAATCATCTTTTCTAAGAAATTTTTTAAAAATAGATTTTTTTTGGAATATCCATGAAGATGCAGATTTTAAGCTTTCTGTAATATCAGGCAACTTGGAAGCATATATAAGTCTTCTTGCCTCAAAAGCCAATTTCCCAGATAAAGTAACCCCAAGCCCAGAAATTGAAGCTTCACCTATTCCTAAGCTAATCATTTCACCATTGTCTTGAAATTCAAAGGGTAAAGGATCTTTTCCTTGAATTAAAAGTTCTAAATTATTAGCAAGATGATTTCCTTCCTGCATAGCGACCTGAGCAGTTATGGGTAAATCTTCCATTCCTTCAATAACTGAAATATCACCAATAGCAAAACAGTTTTTATGGTTTTCTATTTGCAAATTATTATTAACTAAAATTCGTCCAAATTTTTTTGTTATTTGATCAGCTTCTAAGAAAGACAAATTAGGTTTAACACCTGCTGTCCAAATAACAATATCTTTATCCAAGGAAGTTATTCCAACCTCATTAGAAATACTAATCTTAGTTCCTGAGACTTCTTTAACTGTGGAATTCAAAAGAACGTTGATTTTTCTTTTTTCTAATGCATTCTCTGCTTGTTCTCTATTAAAAATTTTGTTTTTATTGAGGATTTCGTTTGATTTTTCTATTAAATTTATTTCAAATTGGTCTTTAAATATATCTTTAATTTTGCATGCCAACTCAATGCCAGAGGGACCACCTCCAACTATGAATAACTTTTTATGCAACGCAGTATCTTGTGATTTTTTTAAAAAAGAATTTAATTTATTTAAATCGTGAACATCATTAAAAAAATAACAATTTTCATCTACACCTTTTATAAAAAAACTATTTGGAATAGATCCTGTACAGATAACGAGAAACTGATAACTTAATTTTAATTCATCACTAAATTCAAGAACATTTTCTTTGAAGGAAATCTTGGTTAAACAATTTCTTAAAAAAGTTATACCCGCATCAGAAAAAATATTTGCAAATTTTGGGGTGGCTTCCCAATTTCTTATTTCTTTACTTAAAACTTCGTACATTAAAGGTTTAAATATAAAATTAGTTTCAGAATCAACCACAAGAATCGGTAAAGAGGGATTAAGGTTCTTTAAATTTAAAGCAAATGTCATACCTGCAAAACCTGCTCCAACTATTACTATTGGTTTTTGTATTGATTTCATTAGAGAAATATTGTTATGCGTAAATGTATTATTAAACTATACGAATAATTTTTAAATTGAGCGAAATAAAATTAAACTCATAATCAAACTGAAGAATGATTGAAAAAATCCAAAAAGATATTCAAACCAACTTGAGGCAATATAATCAAGAGCTTGTAGATATGAACCCTCAAGGAATGCTTACATGGGGTCATGAAAAGTTTAATAATCAATTTGCTATTACAACAAGTTTTGGTATACATTCATCAGTCCTTTTAGATATGGTCAGTAAATTATCTCTACAAAAAAAAATCAAAATATTTTGGATAGATACAGGTTACCTTCCTCCAGAAACATACGATTACGCAGAAAAGCTTATTGATAGTTTATCTTTAGAAGTTGAAGTTCTTCAAAGTGAATTATCTCCAGCAAGAATGGAGGCCAAATACGGAAAACTTTGGGAAACAAAAAAAGAGAGTGATTTAGATAAGTATCATGAATTGAGAAAGATAAAACCTTTAGAAAATGGTCTAAAAAAATATGATATTTTTTGCTGGGCAAGCGGTGTTAGATCAAGTCAAACAGAAAATAGAAACAAAATGAAATTCATAGACGTAATTCGTCAAAGACTCTCTTTAAGACCTTTATTAAATTGGACAAATAAAGATATATTTTATTATATGGAAGAGAATAATTTACCTGCCCATCCACTTTTTATCAAAGGTTATTCTTCTGTAGGAGATTGGCATTCAAGCAGTCCCGATGGTATTGAAACAAAGGGCAGAGATACAAGATTTGGAGGGATTAAACAAGAATGTGGAATACACACTAATAATTAAATTGATCATAGAACAATGGTCTCAGATATAAATTTTTTATTAATAGGCAATAGTAGGCTTCATTGGGCAAAATATTGTAAAAATCAATCTAAATTCTTCCATACCAAAAAAGAGCAAAAAGTTCCCGAAAATATAGATCTTGATCAATTAATTTGGGCTTCTGTAGGAAAACTACCAAATTTTTTGCTGAAAAAAGAAAATGAAATAAAAACTAAAGATATCCAATTATCAAATCTTCCTGATTATTTTGGAGTTGATAGAGCTCTTGCCTGTATTGCCGCTTTAAAAATTATTGAAAACC
>CACBBE010000011.1 GCA_902537395.1 uncultured Synechococcaceae cyanobacterium | reverse complement strand
TACTTTCCCTAGTGTTGTGACAACTGCAACTTGTCCAGAGGGTACAACAAATAGAGATTGTGTGAGCAAAAGGAAGCCAGTAAAAGACAATACAATTAATAAGGTTGCGGTCCCACCAGGTCCTGTTGGTGTGACATTTTTAAAGGATGTTGACATTAAATTTTATCTTTTAAGATTCATTTTATTTAAATAGACTAATTAGTGCATGAATAAGACATTTAATTAAAATGTTTTTTTAATAATTGTATATTTGATAATAGATATTTATTAGTAGATATTTGATTTAAATTCTTGCAAAAGTTTTAAATAAAGGTCCTCATCTATCTCCCTAATGTCATATTCGGAAGGTAAAACACCATGCTTATGCTCATGTACCGCCATCCAACAAAATTTCTCTATTTCTACTTTTGAAAAACGGGGGTATTCTTTTACTTTCTTAATCAATGATTTAATGAGAGATTCTGAATTATCCGCCATATTTTTAATTAAACTTACTAAAGATCTTATCTAAAGTTATTAGCTTTTAGAGGAATGTTTAAAGACTCTTCCAATTCACTAACAAGCTTAATTGCTATTTGAAGATCATTTTTGCTCTTACTAGCAACTCTGAGTGTTTCTCCATTGATACTGACATTGATTTTTTTTATTTGATCTCTAATATTTTTACTGATTTTTTTTGCAATTTCTTGTTTAATTCCTTGCTTTAATAAAATTGTCTGCTTAATCCTATTGCCACTGACCATTTCAATTTCACCGTAGTCAAATATTTTTAGAGATAAGTTTCTTTTTATTGCTTTTTGTCTAATTATGTCATTGACAGCATTTAAGGTTAGTTCGCTATTGGTGATTATAAAAATATTTTCTTTATCTAATTCAACTATAGTGTCTGTGCCCTTCAAATCGTAACGTTGAGAAATTTCCCTTTTTACTTGATCAAGACTATTGACTAATTCTTGTCTATCAAAATCAGAAACTACATCAAATGAAAAACTTTCTGCCATAGTAAATTATTAAACACTAAATATTAGTAGCATAAATCATCTTTTCAATGAGGGGAAATGAATTAATTTAATCGAAAAATAACAAACTAACCACTTTCCCCATTTCTTCAGCGCACCTACAACTATTTAGCAAAGTCTCACTATCGTGAAAGGCAAAACATATTAATTGATCGCACCTAGTAATAATTTCTTGATTGCAAAGACTGCTTGCAAGTGGCAAAGGTAATTCATCATTTTCACTTTTTTCAACCAAATGCATAACCCTTTCAAGTTGATCCTTTATTTCGGGTATTTGTCTATCAAGACTTTGTGGCAACAAGACAGTTAATAATGATGGATTAATATCTAAGACAGCTCGAATAACAGCTGCATTGACACCTTGAGATCCAGAAGTGAGAATATTATGTCCTTCCTCTGCTAGCGACCTTGCTATCAACTCAATTAAGTGTATGTCGACAACTGGTACATGTCTACTGCCTAAAAAAGCAATTCTCCTTTTCCCATTATCTTGGAGTTTTGCGAGTTCTTGAGCTAAGGCATCAACGCCTTCAGTTGCTGGCAGATCTAAAGAGCGACTCAAAATAATATAGTTACTTTATTTGAAATTAGCATTTATCTGAAAAATTGCAGGGAAAATCAATCTTTTCGAGAATTCTTTTTAGATTTACATGCTCTTGAACTAATTGAATAGCATAAGAAGCTTTAACTGATTCATGTATTCTGACATGACCAAAAGCTTGTTCAATAATCTCTACGGAGGAAAGAGTATCTAATTCCACCTTTAAAATTGGTACCTCCAATT
The DNA here is from genome assembly GCA_902537395.1 of uncultured Synechococcaceae cyanobacterium. Classification (GTDB taxonomy): domain Bacteria; phylum Cyanobacteriota; class Cyanobacteriia; order PCC-6307; family Cyanobiaceae; genus Prochlorococcus_A. The sequence goes on along the minus strand of CACBBE010000011.1, from coordinate 36,808 downwards.
CCTCCGCTCTATGAATCAATTGTGACAAAGGATCTCCTAAACCCGTTAAAATTAAACATTGAGTCGAAGCCTCCAAAGCAGCAAGTTGAATATCAGTTCTATCAGCACCAGTAACTACAGCCATATTTCGTCTTCTCCTGAAAAATTCCATTGCAGAATTTACCCCCATTGCACCAATACTTAATGTTTCAACAAGTAATTGATCTTTTTCAGGGCAACAAATTACTTGGGCATCTAGTCTCCTTACAAGCTCACCGACGGTGACACTTCTAAGAAGTGGTGATTTAGGCATCACACCAAATACTTCAATATCAAGATCTTTAAGAGAAGGTATTATTTCATTTTTAACTTTTTCGAGTTCTTGTGGCAAAACTCCGTTCAATACAACTCCAGCCAATTTTTCACCTAATTGTTTTTTCGCATCAAGTAATGCATCCACGCTTTTACAATCTTCCCATAAATTAACAATTAAAACTTTAGCATCTAAATTCTTTGCTAGTTGTGGGAGACTTAAGCCATAAATCATACCTTCATGAAGACTTCCTGCAGCCTCTAAAATATTCAGACCTTCAAAATCATCATTAATCAAACCTTCAATTTGATCAAACCCTTTACCTGGGAGTAAGTCTTTATTAAAAATTCTTTTTTCAGCTGAAATATTATCCAATAATCCTACTGAAGAAATTAAATTCTCCTCTTCGATATTTAATGTAGATCCAATAAACTTAACATCGTCATCTATTAATCCTTCATAGGACATTGAAGGAAGATTAGTAAGTTCAATACATGTTGCTAACGGTTTACCAATACGTACTTTTTTTTTCTCCTGTAAAAGTCTTTTTGCTATCCCAAGAACCATTGCAGACTTACCACTAAATGGCTCACATGAACCAATTAATAATATATCGCTCATAATTAGTAAAATTTTTTATCCATAATTTCAAGATAATATTTTTTTCAGAACTAAACAAATATTTATTTATGAGTTTTAATCAAATAAAAATAAATAATTTTTTTTTGGTAAATTTATTTTAATTCATTGGTATCTCATAAAAATCAAGTAAAATGATAAATTCAATCAAAAACGAAAAAACTATTGGAATTACCGGAGCCTCAGGTGCGCTAGGGAAAGAGTTAACAAAGTTGTTTCGTAAAAAAGGATATAAAGTGATTGGATTTACTCATAGAAAAACTAATTATGAAACAAATCTTGAATCTCCAAATGAATGGATTAAATGGAAATGTGGAAAGGAGTCGTCATTAAAAAAACAATTAGAAAAGATAGATATTTTAATTTTGAACCATGGCATCTATGATTTGAGTAGAGAAAATTCCAATTATGAAAACTCGATAGAAATAAATGCGTTAAGCAAATTCAAATTTTTAAATTTATTTGAAGATGTTGCTCTAACCAATGATTCTCCAAGAAAAAAAGAGGTTTGGATCAACACATCTGAAGCAGAAATATTACCAGCCCTAAATCCCTCATATGAGATTAGTAAATCCCTTATTGGAAAATTAGTTTCTTTCAAAAAAAATCTTTTGGACAAAAATACAAAGAAAAAATTAATAATTAAAAAAATCATCCTAGGGCCTTTTAAATCAGAACTAAATCCTATTGGAATAATGAGTCCAAAATTTGTTTCTGAAAAAATTTATGATTTAGCTAATTCAAAAAACTATTTAATAATAATAAGTCCCAACCCTTTAACTTACATACTTTTCCCATTGAAAGAATTTTTTAATTTTTTGTATTGTAAAATAATCTATAAGTACAAATCTTAGTGTCTAGAAATCTCTATCTGTCAATATTTCAATACCATCTTTTAAAACAACTATTGTATGCTCCCATTGGGCCGATAATTTTCCATCTTTTGTTATTACAGTCCATCTATCATTTAATGTTTTGCAGAATTTAGTCCCTTCATTAACTATAGGTTCCACAGCTAATGTCATTCCCTCACGAAGGACGACATTGGGCAACTCTTTAGTCCGAAAATTAAATACCGATGGTTCTTCATGAAGATTTCTTCCAACTCCATGTCCTGTATAGTCTTCAACAACACTAAAACCATTTTTTAAAACAGTATCTTCGATTTCTCCAGCCACATCTAGAAGAGTATTCCCTGCTTTGATTTTCGATAGGCCCGCATACAATGCTTCATAAGCTACATCGCTAAGAGTTTGAGCCTTTGCACTAACTTCTCCCACACAAATCGATATACAACTATCTCCATGAAAACCATCTAAATATGCCCCTGTATCAATTTTAACCAAGTCACCATTTTTAATTATTTTATTTTTATTTGGTATTCCATGAACAACCTCATTATTGATACTAGAACAAATACTAGAAGGAAATCCATGGTAGCCCTTAAAACTTGGAACAGCACCAAAACTTTTTATCCTTTTTTCTGCGAAATCATCTAAATCTTTTGTGCTCATTCCAGGTTCAATTAATTCATTAATATCCCTCAAAACAGTAGCTACAATCCTGCTAGATTTTTTCATCAAATTTATTTCACGTGAAGACTTTATTTCAATTCCTCTTCTCCTCTGTATAAAAGGAACTTGATCATTAGCCTTGGAAATATTTTTATTTAACAAAAGATCTGCAAAATGTCTCATTGGAATAAATAATGGTATTAGGTAGATATCTTCAAAATAGCCATTGTGAACTTGGCTATCTTAAATCTATCAATAACAATGGGAAAGAAACAAAAATGAAAATTTTATTTAATTCTAGGCAATTTCATAAGGCTTTGGCGCCTTGGGTTTTTCTTCCATTATTTCTATCTTCGATTACCGGCGTTATTTATAGGGTTTCAAAAGATATATTAGGGTACTCCAGAGAACAAGTTCATTGGTTAATGTCTCTACATGAGGGCGAATGGCTGGGCAATAATGGAGAACTAATATACGTAATATTGAATTCCCTTGGGGTTTTATGGATGGTCATAACTGGATTCCAAATGTTTTCAAAATCAATTTCATTTACCAAAAAGGTTACTAAAGGTGAGTCTAAAGGTTAAAATATTATACTTATAAGATAAATAGAACAAAATGGCCAAAGAGAAACAAGAGAAGGAATTAGAAACCGCTACTAATGCTGATGCATTAGTTGATGTAGCAGTTAAACAAAAAGAAAAAAACTTGGTTTCTGAAACTAAGCAAACTTTAATCGCATCCAACCTTATTAAGGAATTTGAGGATGAACAATTAAAAAAAGAATTACCTGAAATTTATGTCGGCGACACTGTTAAAGTTGGAGTAAAAATTACAGAAGGTAATAAAGAAAGAGTGCAACCTTATGAAGGTGTTGTCATAGCAAAAAGGCATGGAGGCATCAACCAGACTATTACAGTTAGAAGAATTTTTCAGGGTATAGGTGTTGAAAGAGTATTTATGCTACATAGTCCACAAGTTGCCTCTCTAAAAGTTGAACGTAGAGGTAAAGTAAGAAGAGCTAAGTTATTCTATCTGAGAGATAGGGTAGGAAAAGCTACTCGCGTTAAACAACGCTTTGATCGATAAAGTTGTAAACTAATCAACTTATTGGCCACAAAGGCGCTTATAATTATTTAGATGCGTCGTTAGTTCAGTTGGTAGAACGCAGGTCTCCAAAACCTGATGTCGGGGGTTCAAGTCCTCCACGACGCGTTTGATCAACATTATGTAAATCATTTTTTCATAAGATGGAGTTAGATCTTCAACCTGGGGACGTAGTAAAAGTCCTCGAATCAGCTGCTTTAGGATGGGTTCGTGCAAGAGTCATCAGAGTTAAGTCTGGTGGGAGAGTTGTCGTACAAAGTGACCAGGGCAGAGAATTTACCGCTAGAGGCAACCAAGTCAGGTTGATAGAACCTGCTGGTTTTAGACCTCAAAAATAAACAGTTGTTTATATTAAGGCAGCTGTAAAACTTACTATTTCTGTAAATCCTCAAATTAAAAATTTTTTTTATTACAACACCATAAATTAAGTATTATGATCTGATAATTTTAAGGATGAAGTTCTAAATAAATTTAGAACAAAACTCTGGGACCGTAGTTCAACTGGTTAGAGCACCGCCCTGTCACGGCGGAAGTTGCGGGTTCGAATCCCGTCGGTCCCGTTTTTTCTAAAAAAAATTTGGAAAAACGTTTAAGACTAGCCCCGAGTCCTACGGGTTTGTTTCATATTGGAACAGCGCGAACAGCATTATTCAACTGGTTGTATGCACAAAAAATAGGCGGAAAATTTCTTATCAGAATAGAAGATACAGATTTTCTTAGATCTAAATCTGAATATACAATAAATATACTAGAAGGATTGAAATGGCTTGGACTTAAATGGGATGAAGAACCCATTAAGCAAAGTGACCGTATTTCGATTCACAAAAGTTATATTAAAAAGCTATTAGAGTGTGGAGCTGCATATAGGTGCTTTACAACAGAAGATGAAATTTCTGAATTAAGAGAAAAACAAAAAAAGGAAGGATTACCTCCAAAGCATGATAATAGGCACAGAAGTCTTTCAAAACAAGAAATAGAAACATTCATATCCCAAGGGAGGAATTCAGTAATAAGGTTTAAGATTGATGAAAAAATTCAAATTAAATGGGTAGATCAGATAAGAGGCGAAATCAAATGGCAAGGGAAGGATTTGGGAGGTGATTTAGTTTTGTCAAGAAGGGCAAAAGGATATGAGATTGGAGATCCTTTGTATAATCTTGCAGTTGTAGTTGATGATAATTTCATGAATATTACTCATGTTGTAAGGGGTGAAGATCATATCTCAAACACTGCAAAACAAATATTGATTTATAAAGCATTAAAATTTAAATTGCCAACTTTTTCGCATACACCCTTAATACTAAATACTGAAGGGAAAAAATTATCTAAGAGAGATTGCGTGACTTCAATCGACGAATTTAGAGATATGGGATATTTACCTGAGGCCTTATCTAACTATATGGCCTTTTTAGGTTGGTCTCCAAAATTTGCCGACAGAGAAATACTTTCACTTGAAGAGATTTCTGAAATTTTTGACTTGTCAGAAATAAATAAAGCTGGAGCAAAATTCAGTTGGGAAAAACTCAACTGGATTAATTCTCAATATATAAAAAATATGGAATCAATTAAGTTAAGTGAGATCATGAGAAAATACTGGGATGATAATGGTTGGGTGCCTCCATCTCAAGAGTGGGCTTATAAATTAGCAATTTTGCTTAAAGACTCTATGACTCTTTTAAAAGATTCGATTGATCAATCAAAACCATTTTTCTTAATACCTTCAATTCAAAAAGAAGGTCAAGATTTTCTGGAAAAGAAGGACAGCAAATTATCTCTTAAATTAATCTTAAATTATTTAATTGATCAAAATTCTATAAAACTTAATAAAGAGAAAGCTAAAGAAATAATAGACGAAATCTCAAAAATTCATAATATTAAAAAAGGGATATTAATGAAATCGTTAAGGGTAGCCTTTTTTGGATCTCTTAGTGGGCCAGATTTAATTCAAAGTTGGGAGCTTTTCTCAGAGAGTAAAACTGATAGAAATCGAATTGAAAGATGTCTTTAATCAATCTAAATTATTTTTTTGGTTTAATTCAAGCCTATTTGCCAAAGGTTTAGCTGAAAGACCTTGTATTCCTACTGTCATCAAAATTGTAAGAAAAACTAAACCTCGGAGACGGCCAGCTCCAAGGATTCCAGCCTGCTCTAATCTGATAGAAAAAAGAGAAGCTACAGCTGCAGTAACAATACCTCGTGGGGCTAACCAGGCTAAAAATATTTTTTCTTTTAAGTTCAAGTCTCTTCCAATTGTTGCTATCCAGATAGAAATAGGGCGAATAATTACCATCAACATAAAAACGCAAACAACCCCTCCCCAGCCAAGCGGACTTAATTCACCCCAAGAAACGTCAGCGGCCAAAAGAGGGAAAAGAACTGTAATTGCTAATTGAGCTAATTCACCTATTAGATTATCTAATCTCTCCTTATCTATAACTTCTCTTTTGCCTACAATAAAACCTGCCGCTACTGAAGCCGGCAAGCCTGATTCTGGTAAAAAATACTCGCAAATTCCATAAACAAGAAAAATAAATCCAAGAGTTACTTGAAGCTCAATACCAAATGAGGCTTCATTTTTTATTTTTTTTAAAATTTCTGATAGTAACCATCCTGCACTTAATCCGATTAATACTCCTCCCCCTAATCTTTGCATTAATGCTATAAATACATCGTTAATCCCACGAAGGTCCCCTAAAGTCAGTTCTAAAAGCAGTAATGCTAGTACTGCACCAATTGGTTCAAGCAACAACCCTTCAGCTTTTAAAACTTCCGAGAGTGGGGAGGCTAATTTTATTTGTTCCACTAATGGAGAGACAACTGTTGGTCCAGTAGCTAGAACTATGGCACTATATATTCCTGCAACTTGCCATGAAAGGCCAGCCAGCCAATGAGCAATAAAAATTCCAGCTGATAATGAAATAAAAAGTCTTACCAATGAAATTTTCAAAACAGTATTTCTTATATTCCCCTCAGGCAGTTTTAAATTTAATCCCCCTTCAAAAAGAACCAAACAGACCAAAAGCCCCACAATAGTTTCAAGCCCTTGCCCGAGATCTAAAGGCTCAACGAGTCCTAATCCTGATCTTCCAATTAATAATCCAGAAAGCAATAAAATAACAACACTTGGGAATCCTGTAAAAGAAGAAAATAATCGAGCGCAAGCCCCTGCAAATACAGTTATACCCCAAAGTAATCCGAGCCTTTCAGGCGTCATATAAAATTATAAATAATAAGATATTCATTATTTTGATTAAATCAATAATATTATCTCAAGTCCAATAAATACAATACTTTTTAATTTAATTCATCAGCTGAAAAAGAGTAATTCTTAAAATTCTTTAAAAACTACTTTTAAGAAAATTAATTTTATTTCTATTAAGAAAACTGACTTATTAAAGCAATAATTATAAGAATAATTCCTATACCAACAGTTGCCATCCTTCCATTCCATATTTCAGCTTGAGGGGTAAAACCTCTTTTCCACAAATTCAGTTCCTTTTTATCAACGAAGTTTTTTGACTCTTTAATCTCGATTTTAGGTTGTTTATTCATTGAAATTAGAAAGGGGGGTTTTCTTCATAAAGAGAATTTGCTTGTTCAATTGATAGTCTTCCGGCGACACCTAATTTAAGGGAACTTAAATGATCCTTAAATTTGATTCTGAACAAAGCCGCCGCTCCAATCATTGCCGCATTATCTGTACAAAGATCAAGAGGAGCTAAATGAACTTTAATAGATTTTTTACTAGCTTCACTAATCATCATTTTTCTTAATGTATTGTTAGCAGCCACTCCACCAACCACAACAACATTATCCAAGCTATGATCTTCTGCGCATTTTATTGTTCTCTCTACCAACACCTCTGCCACTACTCTCTCAAAACTTGCAGCAATATCTGGAATTGGAACTATCTTCCCATCCAAATTTATTCTCTCAACTAATCTTAATACGGCAGTTTTTAGACCACTAAAAGAGAAATCATATTTGAGAAATCCCCCTTTTTTATCAGAGATCTTACATTTTGGTAAATTAAATTTCATTGGGTCCCCATTTTTAGCAATCTTTTCAATTGCCGGTCCTCCTGGATAACTAAGACCTAGTAGTCTGCCAACTTTATCAAAGGCTTCTCCAGCAGCATCATCAAAACTTTTCCCGAGTCTTTGCATCCCCCTTCTATCATCAACCTTTATCAATTCAGTATGCCCGCCGCTAACAAGTAATGTAAGAAAAGATTTCTTAGGATAGTTTTCTGAAAATAGAATTGAAGATAAATGCCCCTCCAAATGATGAATTCCCAAAAACGGTTTTGAATGTAACATGCAAAGTGATCTTGCAGTTATGGAGCCAACGCGCAAACAACCAACTAATCCAGGAGCTACAGTTGACGCAATATAATCGACTTCCTCAATTTTAATTTTTGATTCTTCTAAAGCCTTATCTAAAACAAAAGGTAATAACTCTAAATGCTTTCTAGCTGCAAGTTCAGGCACAACTCCTCCCCATTTTGAATGATCTTCAATTTGAGAGGCAATTATATTTGAATGTATTCTATAAGTGTCGCCAATATTAGAAACTATTGAGACAGATGTCTCATCACAACTTGTTTCAATAGCTAAAACTTTATGCATTTTTGATTCAACTTGTTTTATTTTAATATTAATTTCTTACTTAACACACTATAAGGAATTAAAGATTGCAACTTATGAAATCCTTTTTTTCAATCATAACCTCAGTTTTTCTGTTCCTCGGAATTACTCCAATTGCTCTAGCTGCAAATGGGCCTGCTTTAAACGCAGATAGAGCTAGTACAGAATATACTGCTTCAGCCCTCACAAAATGCTCTGAGAATCCCAAATTCATTGAGAGAGCAAATTCTGCAACTACTCAAAAAGACATCGCAAGATTTGAAAGATATGGAAAAGCATCATGTGGAGATGATGGTCTTCCACATTTAATAATTGGACCACCTCTTGAGCCATGGGGAGCCCTTCTAAATAGAGGTCATGAAGGAGATTTACTTATTCCAGGAGTATTGTTCATTTACATTGCTGGAATTATAGGTTGGTCAGGAAGAGAGTATCTCATTGAATCAAAAAAGACTAAGAATCCAGCAGATCTTGAGATCATTATCGACCTAGACTTAGCCAGAAAATGTCTTGTAAAAGGAGCGCAATGGCCTCTTCTTGCTAATAAACAAGGTAGAAATGGAGATTTAAGAGAGAAAGATAACAATATTACACTTAATGGTCCTCGCTAAACATCCTTAAAAAACTTTCATAAAACAAATGTTCAAAATTCTAAATACAAAGTTCGTCAGATCTGCGCCTGTGGTAGCAGCAATTTGGCTAAGCCTAACAGCTGGAATAATTATTGAGTTTAATAGGTTTTTTCCTGATTTATTATTCCATCCAATGAGTTGATAAAGAGAAAATAATCAAGTTTTTATTAACCTGATTATTTTTTTTGCTGTTTCATCAACATTGTGATTAGTTAATGCAAAATCAAATTGATTTGATACTGAAATCTCATAATTAGCCCTTGAGAGTCTTTTTTTAATTGCCTCTTCTTTTTCTGTACCTCTATTTCTTATTCTTCTCTCTAACTCTTCTTTATCCGGAGGAAGTAAAAAAATTGACAGTGAATTAGGAAACTTATTTTTTATTTGCCTTGCACCCTCTACTTCAATTTCAAGTAGTACGGTAAATCCCTTTTTTATTTTCTCATTAACCGAAGAGAAAGGCGTTCCATAGTAGTTTCCAGCAAATTGAGCCCATTCAAGGAAAAGGTTTTGTTCAATCATTTCTTTAAACTTTTCTTGATTTAAGAAATAGTAATTTTCTCCGTCCTTCTCTCCCTCTCTAGGTTCTCTAGTAGTTGCAGATATTGAAAGCCAAAAATTTTTTTCTTTACCTAGTATTTCTTTAACAACTGTTCCTTTACCTACCCCGCTGGGTCCAGTAAGGATAATAAGTTTTTTTTGATTTTTCATATTAAATTTTTTACAGTAAAATAGACATCTTGTGAATTAAAAAGGAATAATGCAAAAAGGTGTTCCACAGATAATGGATATTACATCTATTAGATCTGTCTTGCATTATTTGACAAAGAACATTTTACCTACAAAGTTTGAGACTGCCCAACAACCAGAGCCTAATACTATTCAATTATGTTTCAGAGGTGTTGATTCTCAAACATGGTTAGAAGTCTCATGGAATGGAGACTCTCCAAGAATACTAAAGATAACTAAGCCAGAAAAGATTGGGAGAGAAAGCACACTTTCTAAACAAATAAGATACGGATTAAAGTATATGGCTTTAATTTCGATTGATCAAGATGATTTCGAGAGAGTCATAAAATTTAGTTTTGCGAAAAAACCTGGAGATGAAATTAATAAGTATTTAATTTTTGAATTAATGGGAAAACATAGTAATATTTTTTATCTGGATAATAAACATAAAATAATTGCCGTTGGTAAACAAATCAAATCAAGTCAATCTAGTTTTAGAACAATTTCAACAGGATCAATTTATTCTGACCCTCCAGTAAATCTCAAAAAACAACCTAGAGAAGATGAGTCTTTTCAATCATGGAAAGACTCAATTTCAATAGTGCCTGAGTCTTTAAAATACTGTTTAATAAATACCTATCAAGGAGTTAGCCCTATCCTTACAAAACAATTAGAGGTTGTTAGCGCAACTGTTAATTCAGAAATAATGGAAAAAAATATTGATTTCATTAGCAATTCGGACTTAAAGGAGATATTTAAAAATTGGAAGATTTGGATAAACAGGTTTAAAAACAATAACTTTAACTTTTCTACATTTAACAAAGATTTTTATTGCGTTTGGTTTTTTAATAAAGAAATTAATTGCGAAAATAAAATAGATTTATGCACCAGTTTAGAGAATTATTATGATTATCATCTGAAACACAAAAAACTTGAATTTTTGGAAAAGAAAATTGAAGGGATGATTTTTAAACAGGCCAATACTGAGAAAAAGAATTTAAATATTCAATATGATCTTCTGACAAAATCAGAAAACTATGAGGTGTATAAAGAAAAAGCTGATAATATATTTGCTTCAAATGAAATTAAAAAACAAGATATTATGAAAGGACAAAAACTATATAAAAAATCAAAAAAACTTAAGAGATCTAGAGAATTAATAAAAGAAAGGTTAAGTATTTACAAAACAAATATAGAGAGATTGGAGGAATTCACTACGCTTCTAGAAAATTTAAATTCTTTAAATCATGAAAAACTTTTTATGAGAATCAAACTACTAGAAGAAATTATGGAAGAAATTTGTAACGAGTTTAATATCAATATTAAGAAGCAAAGAGAAGATCAGAAAAGTAAATATGAGATAGAATCTTCACCAATTCAAGTTGAAACTCCTACAGGATTGAAGCTTCAGGTAGGGCGAAATATGAGGCAAAATGATTTAATAAGCTTTAAGTTCTCAAAAAAAGGCGATTTATGGTTTCATGCTCAGGAATCACCTGGCAGTCATGTAGTTTTGAAGTCTTCATCTCAAGTAGCATCTGAACAAGATCTTCAAATAGCTGCAGATTTAGCTGCTTTATTTAGTAAGGCAAAAAGAAACATCAAAGTTCCAATAAATTTAGTAAAGATTAAAGATTTGCAAAAAATCAAAAACGGAGGACCGGGTTGCGTTTCATTTAAAAATGGAGAAATTATTTGGGGAAATCCTACAAGAGGAGAAGATTACATTAAAAAAAATCTTAAAAGAGTAATTTAGTTTATAATGAAAAAAATTTTTAAATCTAAATGTTTGATTTTCTTTTAGGCACTCATGAATTTTTAGGAAATCATAGTTTTCCAGAATTTATTGTTGGATATCTATTTGGTGCTGCATTAATAATTGGAGCTCCTACTGTTTTCTTATTACTTGCCTTCGTAAGCGCTTTAATGAAAACAAACGGAAAAATGGGTGGATATAGAGAATATGAAACTTATGGTGAATCATCTCTAAATGATGCCCCTCCTTTCTTATTACCAGATCCAACAAATCCTAAATTAAGCAAATAATTACGTTTATCGAAAAATAAATTAGACTTTGACAATATTAGTTTTAAACCTTTTTCTTACACAATTTCTATCCAATAATAATGAGAGGTACAGGTCAAGGTGAAAATAAATTATCAGATTCGATGACTTTTAGTGATCATTTAGAGGAGCTTCGTCAAAGGATACTAAAATCAATTTACTCAATACTTATTTCAATATTCTTTAGTTTTCTCACCATAAAGCCATTAATATCATTTTTAGAAATTCCAGCTGGGGATATTCATTTACTACAACTTGCTCCAGGCGAGTTTTTATTTGTCGCTATTAAAGTTGCAGGTTACAGCGGATTAATAGTTTCTATGCCTTATATTTTTTATCAAATAATATTATTCATTTCTCCTGGTTTAACAAAACAAGAAAAAAGCCTTATCTTGCCTGCGGTTTTTGGTTCAGGTCTTCTGTTTTTTTTAGGATTAATTTTTTCATGGTGGATATTAGTCCCTGCAGCAATAAATTTCTTCATTAGTTTCGGTGCTGATATTGTTGAACCAACTTGGTCTATAGAAAGATATTTTGATTTTGTTCTCTTATTAATGGCCAGCACTGCAATAGCTTTTCAATTGCCAGTATTACAATTTATTCTTGGTTCTCTTGGAATAATCACAACAGAAAAAATGATTTCGAATTGGAAGATAGTTGTAATTTCCTCTGCAATATTATCTGCAGTAATTACCCCTTCTACAGACCCATTGACAATGTCATTGCTATCTATATCGATTGTGTTTTTATTTTTTGTAGGTACTGGATTAACTTACTTATCAGAAAATCTTAAGTCAAAAACTCTTTCATCTTCTCATTGAGATTTAGTTGCAAACTGACAGCTCTACCTAACCTTGGCTTAGCATTGACTTTCTTTAGCCATTCCCTTACTTCTTCTGAATATCCACATCTATTTAAAATTTCGATTTTATCCGCTATTGATTTTTTATATTCATGTTCACTTAGAGGGAATGATTCCTGTCCAAGAAATCCCCACATCATCTGAAAATACACAAATTTTCCTCTTCTAAAGAGTCTAAAATCATATTTTTTCCCCCAGCGATGAATCAAATAATGTATTACTTCTTCTACTAGCAATGGGTTCATTTAAATCAATTAATTAAGACTTCCTAAACTTTTACTTTAAATTATTAAAAGTCCTATCTATTTGCAACAGAAATCGAACAATTTGCTTCATAATAACTAATAAATAACAGAACCAAGTAGCGAATGACTCAATTAAGTTCCAATGATGTTCCTTCAATGGGTCGAAGGCAATTTATGAATCTTCTTACATTTGGAACTGCAACTGGTGTAGCGTTAGGAGCCCTTTACCCTGTAGCGAATTATTTCATGCCTTTAAGAGCAGGCGGTGGTGGAGGTGGGACTTCTGCTAAAGATGAACTAGGGAATCCAATAACTAAGACAGGTTGGTTAGCTACCCATCAAGCAGGAGACAGAAGTCTGGTACAGGGTCTAAAGGGAGATCCAACTTATTTAATAGTTAATGAGGCTGAGGAAATAGGAGAATTTGGTTTAAATGCAATTTGTACTCATTTAGGTTGCGTTGTCCCATGGGATAGTGGTGCTAATAAATTCATTTGTCCTTGTCATGGCAGTCAGTACGATACAAATGGGAAGGTAGTAAGAGGGCCTGCTCCTTTATCTTTAGCTTTAGCTCATGTCGATATTGAAGATGATGCTGTACTCGTCAAACAATGGTCAGAAACTGACTTTAGAACTAATGAAAATCCATGGTGGGCATAAAAAAATGAAAGATCTTAAAAATCAAATCATGAAAAAAATAAGTTTATTTATCTGTACTTTGCTTTTCATTTCGAGCATTGTATTTTATCCAAAGATCACTTTTGCTTACCCATTTTGGGCTCAACAAAACTATGAATCCCCAAGAGAAGCAACAGGAAAGATAGTCTGTGCAAATTGTCATCTAGCTCAGATGCCTACAATTGCAGAGGTCCCACAATCTGTTGGAGCAGACAGTGTTTTTAAAGCTGTAGTCAAAATACCCTACAAAAATGACTTAAAAGAGATCGGTGCTGATGGTTCTAAAGTCCCATTACAAGTTGGTGCTGTTGTAATGCTCCCTGATGGCTTTAAACTAGCTCCACAAGAAAGATGGACCGAAGAAATCAAAGAGGAGACAGAAGGGGTTTATTTCACTAATTACAGTGAAGAGAAAGATAATATCATCATTGTAGGCCCTTTACCTGGGGATACTAATAAAGAAATAGTTTTCCCTGTACTTTCCCCTGATCCATCCACTAATAAAGAATATCACTATGGAAAATACTCATTACATATCGGAGGCAATAGAGGTAGAGGTCAGGTATACCCAACTGGAGACAAAAGCAATAATGTAGTTTTCACTTCTTCCACCTCAGGAACCATAAATTCAATAGAAACAATTGAAGATGGAAGCTATAAGGTCAATATAGAAAACGATAATGGTGCGATAACTACTGAAGCAGTGCCTGTTGGTCCTCAACTTATCGTAAAAGCACAAGACAAAATTAATGCAGGTGACCCTCTTACGAATGATCCCAACGTTGGCGGCTTTGGGCAATTAGATGCTGAGGTTGTACTTCAGAGTCCTTATAGAGTGATTGGATTGATCGCATTCTTCATTGGTGTAGGCTTAACACAAATACTTTTAGTATTAAAGAAAAAACAAGTAGAAAAAGTTCAAGCAGCAGAGGGTATCTAACTTTCTTTAAATGCTTATACTACAAGCTTTTATACAATCTCCAGGAGAAACTTTTTTAAATTTAGGATTTATAACTATTAGATGGTACGGACTGCTTATTTCGGTTTCAGTTCTCATAGGCCTATTTGTCTCAAAAAAACTAGCAAAGGCAAGAAATATTAACCCAGAGTACATTAGTGAAATACTTCCATCATTAATAATCTCTTCAATAATTGGAGCTAGAGCTTATTACGTAATTTTTGAGTGGAAGCAATATAGCGGAGAGAATTTTTTAACTTCTTTTGCACTATTCAATAACATCATTCAAATACCTTCTTTTCTTGCAGTTTGGGAAGGAGGCATAGCAATCCATGGAGGTCTAATTGGAGGATTTATTTCTATTATCTATTTTTGTAAGTCGAAAAAAATTAATTTAAAAACTTTTATAGATATATTAATACCCTCGATTATTCTTGGACAATCAATAGGAAGGTGGGGAAATTTTTTCAATAATGAAGCCTTTGGAGTTCCTACAAATTTGCCTTGGAAATTATTTATACCTATCCAAAATAGGCCTATAGAATTTCTTAATTATGAATTTTTTCATCCTACATTTCTCTATGAGTCATTATGGAATCTTTTAATTTTCATCGTCCTTATTATTACCTTTAATAAACAAACTAAAACAGATTTTTTCAGGCCTGGCTTTATTAGCTGTCTTTATTTAATAAGTTATAGCTTTGGAAGATTCTGGATTGAGGGTTTAAGAACTGACCCACTATGCATTGGTGGACTTCCACCTTTCTGTGATGGCGGTATAAGAATGGCTCAATTTATAAGTATTTTTCTATTCTCTTCTGGATTAATTGGAATATTTTTTTTAAGATTGAGAACATATAGTGGGAAAAATAGAAAGAATGGATAATAAAATATCCTTTATTGGAGTTGGTCCAGGCGATCCAGAATTATTAACTTTAAAAGCATTAAAAAAGATAAAAATTGCGGATGTTATTATTTGGACTGATTCTCTAATTCCTGAAAAGATTTTAGATTTTACCAAAGAAGGTTCTGAAAAAATAAAAACTAGTTCCCTCAACTTAGAGCAAATCAGCTCAGTTATGATAGAAAAATTTCAGGCAGGGAAAACTGTTGTAAGGTTGCATGATGGAGACCCTTGCCTTTTTGGAGCAATTAGAGAGCAAATCGAAATTTTAAAAAACGAAAAAATTGAAATCGAGGTTGTTCCTGGAGTAAGTGCTTTTCAAGTTGCTGCAGCATATCATGAAGCTGAGTTAACCATCCCTGACGTAACGCAAACAATAATTTTAACTAGAGCAGGTGGGCGAACAGGGATGCCCGAAAAAGAATCTCTGAAAGATCTTGCGAAACACAATTCCTCGATATGTCTATATCTAAGTGCTAGGCATGTGAAAAGGTCTCAAGAAACTCTACTAGAGTTTTACCCTCCAGAGACCAAAGTGATTGTTGGATTTAGAGTATCTTGGGATGATGGTTGGACATCATTAATAGAATTAAAAGATATGGAAAAATTTTCTATTGAGAAAAAACTAATTAGAACAACCATTTACATAATTAGCCCAGCAATAAGTAATTCTCAAAAAAGATCTAATCTTTATAATCCATCTTATAGGCATCTATTCAGGAATAAATAATCTTAAAGTTGATAGAAAAATATTACTTACTATAATTAGTAAAAATTTATTTGCTTTGAAAGAAATAAAATTTGTTTCGGAAAACAATAATAAAGGAGGAAATTCCTCTTTAAAAAGAATTGGAAATTTCATTAAAGAGGCAAGATTAAGTAGAAATCAATCTATTGAAGAATTGGCTTCTAATTTAAAAATCGGTGCTCATCAACTTCAAGCCATAGAAGAGGGTAATGAAGAAAAGCTACCTGAAAAAGTATTTGTCAAAGCAATGATTAGAAGGATTTCACAGAAGCTCAAACTTGATACAGAATTTATAATGGGTGAATTCAAGACAGAGAGGAAAGAAGTGAAAATTGAAGAAATAGTTGAAGAAGTTTCCAAAAAAAATAACAAGTCAAGGCAATCTAAGAATCTTAATCCAGTAGGATTCCTAATATTTATTTTAATTTCAGGCTTTCTCGGACTAATTGCATCGTCCTTAATTTTCAATTTATTTTCAGACTCTTCTCAAAATCAAACTCCAAAACAAGAATTTATTAAAAAAACTAAATAACTTTTAAATCTAAATTCTTTAGTTCTTTTATTACATTACGGCATAATCCTAAGTTCCATTTTTCAAGTAAAAGATCATGGTTTCCATCAAAAGGTCGAAGTTCAAAAGTAAGAATATTTTTCTGCAATTTTATCTTAACTGAAGAAATTACCTTATCAGGTCTTTGATCAAGAGATGCTGCTAGTCTCAAAATTAATGACATTTCAAGAACTAATGTTTTATCTTCTTTGGATATTAAATTTTGCCAAGACTCATGTCTTTTCCTGGGGAGAGTCTTTCTATGGTATCTAGCAATTGAAGCAATAATATTTGTTTCTGCTTCAGAATATCCCAACAACTCACAATTTTTTATTAAGTACCAAGAGTGTTTGTGATATGAACCAACATTTACGTATTTCCCACAACTATAAAGATTAGAAGCTGCCCAAAGAAGTTCTTTAGCTTTAGGGTCATTATCGCTATGAAAGATATTTTTAGTCTGATCATAGATTTGAAAGGCAATCTCAATAACTTTCTCAGCTCTTGTATTATCTACTCCAAACTTTTTAGCCTGATGAACTATTGTTGTTTTTCTAATATTGCTTTGAATATTTAACTCGTTTTTAATTATCCCTTTACGAAGCATCCAATCTACAACCAAACCCTCTCGAAGAGCTCTTTCACTTATTATTAATTCATTAAAGTTCAACATCTGCATTGCAGTGTTTAATATCAATGCACCTGGAATAATTATTTCTGCTCTTCTCTCACTTAATGAAGGTATTTTCTTGATTTCCGAAACTGGCAATTTAATAAGTTTTTCCAATATATTTTGTAAATTTTCCCTTTTAAATTTATAACCATGCAACTTTTGTTTAGATTCACCCAAATCATCTGAAATCAAATTTCCTAATGAGGTTGCAGTACCACTGGTTGCAACCAAAGATAAAGGCTTATCTCCCTTAGATCTACTCTTTATTTTTCTAACAGATGGTTCTAAAGATCCTTTAATAAAAGTTGTTAGAAAACTCGATCTTTCTGAATTTATAGACTCTTTATTTAAAAAATCATTTTTAAGTCTTACCGCACCAATTCTCGAACTGGTAAGAGCTATGGCATCTTTTTTATCTGCAAGTATTAATTCTGTAGATCCTCCTCCAATATCTATGATTATAAAAGACTCATCTTCAAAAGCCATGCCAGAAAGGACACCAAGGTAAATTAATCTGGCTTCCTCAGAACCACTTATCATTTCTATTTGAATATCAGTTTCATCAAGCACTCTTTTAATAAAATCCTGACCGTTTGGAGCTTCCCTAACTGCACTTGTTGCTGCAGTCACTAATTGCTTTACTCCATTACTTTTACAATATTCCTTAAATCGCTTAAGAGTGACTAATGCTCTTTGGATTGATTCTTCAGTAAGATTACCCTCCTCATCTCTTTCTCCAAGACGAGTGGTTGATTTATCAGTGAATTTTATTGAAAATGATTTTAGTTCTGGATTAATTTCTGCTACCAAGAGATGTGTAGAGTTCGTTCCGATATCTATAGAAGCTACTAAAATTTGCTTTTCTTGAAAATATCTTAAATCTTGTTCCTGTATCATTTCTTTTTATAAGATGCAGATATCTTTAATCCATTAATAAATATACCCAAGATTGATTATTAAATAATAGAAATCTACTAATCCTAGTAAGATTATTTAAAGTTATGAAATATACAATAGGTAATATGCGAAACAAAAATCGACAAATTAAATTAAGCAATTTTTTTGAATTATTAAGGTGGAATAAGCCGACTGGAAGAATGATCTTACTTATTCCTGCTGGATGGAGTTTATATTTAACACCAGATGCTAATCCAACATTTTTAATGTTGCTAAGAATAATCCTAGGAGGACTACTAGTAAGTGGATTAGGCTGCGTGGTTAATGATATTTGGGACAAAAAAATTGATCAACGAGTTTTTAGGACAAAAGATAGACCTTTAGCTGCAAATAAAATCGGTCTTAAAACGGCTTATTCAATTCTCTTCTTTTTAATTTTATGTAGCTTCTTTTTAACTTTGTCAATACCTCAACCTGGAAGAATCCTTTCCATTTCACTTGCTTTTTTAGCTTTACCTATTATTTTAATTTATCCTTCTGCCAAAAGATGGTTTAAATATCCTCAATTAATCTTATCCATATGCTGGGGTTTTGCTGTCTTAATTCCCTGGGCGGCAAATGAAGGCAATTTAAATAGTATTGTTTTATTGTTTTGCTGGCTAGCTACCATTTTTTGGACATTTGGCTTTGACACGATTTATGCTTTAGCAGATAAAAAATATGATATCAAAATTGGAATAAATAGTTCCGCTGTTAACCTCCAGAACTATACAAGAATAACTATTCAAATTTGTTATTTTTTAACTTCTAGTTTTCTCGCATTATGTGGATATATTAATCAAATAGATTTTATTTTTTGGCCAATTTGGCTAACAACGTCAATCTTAATGCAGAGAGATATACTAAATGTATTTCCTGAGGACAAGCAATCAATAAAAAATATTGGGAATCACTTCAAAAATCAATCAATTTATGGAGGAGTCCTTTTATTAGGAATTATTATTGCCTCATAGATTCTAAATATGATTATTAGATTAAAAAAAGGTGATCTGATAGATACTTTAGCTCCAGGATCCTTTATTGATGAAGATGAAAATTTTCAAAAAGGCATAGAAATCTTAAAAAACTGGGGGTTGGAAATTAATGAAAATAATTCTATATCCAAAAAATTTGGTTATTTTGCAGGAGATGATCTAACTAGATTTGAAGAACTGGAAAAAGCACAAAATAGTAAGTTAATCATTTTTGCGAAAGGAGGCTGGGGTTCAGCAAGAATATTAGAAAAAGAACCTTCTTGGCAGCATGGTTTAATGCTTGGATTCTCAGATACATGTTCTTTATTACTATCTAAATATTCTCAAGGATTTATAGGTTCTATTCATGGGCCCATGGTTACAAGCCTTTTCAAAGAGCCAGAGTGGAGCCTTGAGAGATTAAGAAATTTACTTTTTGAAGGACATGTTGAGGACATTAGAGGAATTCCTTTAAGGGGTGGGAAAGCTAAAGGAGAAATTATCGTTTCGAACTTAACTATTGCTACTTTTTTAATTGGTACTAATCACTTTCCAGATTGCAAAGGGAAAATAATTATTTTTGAAGATATTAACGAAGATATTTATAAAATTGATCGCATGTTGACTTACCTACGAATGACTAAAACACTCACTGAAATTACAGGTATTGGATTCGGAAGTTTTTCTAATAATTCCTGCGACCTTGAATGGAAAGATTTACTAAAAAAATGCATTATTGAAAGACTCGAAGAGTTTGATTTTCCTATTCTTTTTGACCTCCCAATAGGCCACATATCGGGAAATGCTTGCATTCCTTTGGGATACAAAGCCACCTTAAATGGTGATGATGGCATTCTTAGTATCGATACACCTTTTTAACTAGGGGTTCTTCACAAAAAGTTTTGCTATTTTCAAATCTATAGGGGACGTAATTTTTATATTTGAATAAGTTCCTTCAATAATCTTCACTTTCCAATTAAGCATTTCGAATAGTGAGGCATCATCTGTGACTTTCCAGTTTTTATCAATTGCCATCTTATGAGCTTTTTTTAATCTATCTACTAAAAAGCCCTGAGGAGTTTGCGCTGCCCATAAATAATTTCTATCTGGTGTTTCTTTAATAAAACCTTCATTATCAACAATCTTTATTGTGTCAGTTACCTTAGTAGCCAAAATTACAGCTTCATTTTCATCTAATTGCTTGGCACAAAGGTCTATCAATTCAGGATTAATTAGACATCTAGCACCATCATGTATTAAAACTTTTTTAGCATCTTTTGGTAGCTCTTTTAAACCATTAAAAACTGACTTTTGTCTGGTATCCCCACCATTAATCCAATGAACTTTATGGGCAAAATCCTTTGATGAATTTAATAATAAATTTTTATCTTTTGGTTGCCCAATTATTCCAACCCAGTTTGTTGAGCTTGCAGAAAAGACAGATTTAAGTGTCCAATAAATCAAAGACTCTCCCTCTAGATCAATAAGTAATTTATTTTTTCCAGCTTTCATTCTGCTACCACTCCCTGCAGCTGGTATTAAAAAATGCACAATAGAATGTCTTAATACTTTCTAGACAATTATAAATAAAAGCAATATCTTTACACAAATAGTACTACGATTGAAAATTATAAAATTTCATAATGTCTAATACAGATTCATTATCAGGCAAAGTTGCTTTAATCACTGGAGCTAGCAGAGGAATTGGTAAAGAAATTGCTTTAGAACTAAGCCGCTTAGGAGCAGAAGTTGTTATCAATTACTCTTCTTCTGATGAAAAAGCTGAAGAAGTTGTAAATTCAATAAAAAATTCGGGAGGTAAAGCTCATAAATTAAAATTTGATGTATCAAGAGAGGATTCTGTCAGTTCAGCTTTTGAAGAAATCATAAAAATTAATGGTTCCATTGATATTCTTATTAATAATGCAGGTATTACTAGAGATGGACTATTGATGAGAATGAAATCGGAACAATGGGATGATGTATTAAATACAAACTTAAAAGGTGTTTTTCTTTGTACAAAATATGCTTCAAAATTCATGATGAAAAAAAGAAGTGGTAGTATCGTAAATATTTCATCTGTTGTTGGAATAATTGGTAATCCCGGTCAAGCAAATTATTCTGCAGCCAAAGCTGGAGTTATTGGATTCACCAAAACTTGTGCTAAAGAATTTGCTTCAAGAGGTATTAACGTAAATGCGATAGCTCCAGGCTTTATAGAAACAGAAATGACTGGAAAACTTAATACTGAAGAAATACTTAAAGTTATCCCTTTAGGAAAATTAGGAAGTTGTTCTCAAATTGCAAACTTAGTGTCATTCTTAGTTTCAAGTAATGCTGGAAGTTACATTACAGGGCAAACAATTAGTATTGACGGAGGTATGAGTATTTAATTATGTAATTTCATAAGGCTGGCCCAATTCATCCCTCAACTTTCTAATTTTTTGTAAAAGTTTAAGTCTTCGACTTCTAGCAGTTAAGGTCAAGAAAAATCTTAAAGGAAAGTATATTAGTGTCATAGCAATCGCGAGGATTGCGGTAAGAGTAAAAATAAGATTATTTGTTCCTTCCATAACTTAAAGATACTCTTATTTGAGTTAATTTGTATGACTCATTAAAAGAAATTCGGCTTTCCCCACTTAGTTAAATATCCCTTAAAAATGATTCTATGGGAGATTAGAATAAGATTAAAGATTTAGTAAACATGGCTAAACAATTAAGTTTTTCTAATGAATCAAGAGAAGCGCTAGAAAAAGGTGTGAATTTCGTAGCTAATGCAGTAAAGGTTACTATTGGGCCAAAAGCAAAAAACGTTGTAATAGAGAAGAAATTTGGTTCGCCAGATATAGTAAGAGATGGATCTACAGTTGCTAAAGAGATCGAGATTGAAAACCCTATTTCTAATTTAGGTGCGAAATTAATAGAACAAGTTGCATCAAAGACAAAAGAGAGTGCTGGTGATGGAACAACAACAGCAACCATTTTGACTCAGAAGATGGTTCAGGAGGGATTAAAAAATATTGCTTCTGGCGCAAATCCTATGGAATTAAAAAAAGGTATGGAGGCAGGTCTAGCTTTTGTCTTAGAAAAATTAAGTTCCAAAAGTATTTCATTAAGTGGCTCTGATATACAAAAAGTTGCAACAGTTAGTGCTGGAGGAGATGAAGAAATTGGATCTATAATTTCGAAAGCAATGGATATTGTCACTGCAGATGGTGTAATAACTGTTGAAGAATCTCAGTCACTAGAAACAGAATTAGATATAACTGAAGGAATGTCTTTTGATAGAGGTTATAGTTCTCCATATTTCGTAACAGACCAAGAAAGACAAGTTTGTGAAATTGAAAACCCTAAAATATTAATAACTGATCAAAAAATATCAACTTTAGTTGATCTAGTTCCAATACTTGAAGAAATTCAGAAGTCAGGCTCTCCTTTTCTAATTCTTGCTGAAGATATCGAAGGAGAGGCTTTAACCACTCTGGTTTTGAATAAGAATAGTGGGATTTTAAATGTAGCTTCCGTAAGAGCTCCGTTATTTGGCGAGAGAAGAAAAGCTGCCCTTGAAGATATTGCAATTCTTACTGGGGCTAAGTTAATTAGCGAGGATAAATCTATGACACTTGATAAAGTATCGATAAGTGATTTAGGCAAGGCAAAAAAAATAACTATCACAAAGGATAAAACTACAATTGTTGCCTTCCAAGACACTAAAGATTTAGTTAAAGCGCGAGTAGAGAAATTAAAGAGAGAAGTTAATATAACTGAATCTGAGTATGATCAGGATAAAATAAATGAAAGGATAGCCAAACTAGCCGGAGGAGTAGCTCTTATTAAAGTAGGAGCTGCTACAGAAACGGAGATGAAGTATAAAAAATTAAGAATCGAAGATTCCCTAAATGCTACGAAAGCTGCTATTGAAGAGGGTGTTGTTTCTGGAGGAGGTCAAACTTTAATTGAAATATCTAATGACCTTTTAAATTTAAGTGAAACATCTTCAGATGATTTAAGAACAGGGATAAATATAGTTAAAGAAGCCCTTTTGGAACCTACCAAACAAATAGCAAAAAATGCTGGTTTTAATGGTGATGTGGTTGTCGCTGAAATTCAAAGGCTTAACAAAGGCTTTAATGCTAATTCAGGACAATATGAGGATTTAAAAAATTCAGGAATATTAGATCCAACGAAAGTAATAAGATTAGCTCTTCAAGATTCAGTATCTATTGCAGCTATGCTACTAACAACAGAAGTTGCAATGGCCGACATTCCTGAGCCTGAAGCAGCACCCCCTGGAGGACCAGGTGGAGACCCCATGGGAGGAATGGGTGGTATGGGCATGCCAGGCATGGGTGGTATGGGTATGCCAGGAATGGGTGGCATGGGAATGCCAGGAATGGGTGGCATGGGAATGCCAGGCATGGGTGGCATGGGAATGCCTGGTATGATGTAAAAGCTAAAAAGAGACTAGAAAATTTTAAAAAGAATGATATACGTACAGCCGAGGATGAAAAAAAATGGGTAGAGCATATGCGTAAATCAGGCTATGAAGGAAAAATATTAACCTTGTACTAATATAATTAGGTTCTTTCTAGCTAACTAGCTTTTTTATCGTTGTTGATCCACTTTCTTAAATTTTTAATATTAGGTAAGGGTAATTTTGGGGTTTCAGTAAATTGATTTATTTTATTAGAATTTTGATTTTTGCAAGATATTCCATTACTACTAGCAGTTTCCAAGCCATTTGATTCCCAATTTGTTTCCTCAATATTTTTAAAAGTTTTTAATGATTCAAATTTAATTTGTTCTTGATTTTCTTCATGTACTTCATCAATTGAAGATATCTGTTCTTGATTTTCTTCATGTGCTTCATCAATTAAAGATATCTGTTCTTGATTTTCTTCATGTGATTCATCAATTAAAGATATCTGTTCTTGATTTTCTTCATGTACTTCATCAATTAAAGATATCTGTTCTTGATTTTCTTCATGTGCTTCATCAATTAAAGATATCTGTTCTTGATTTTCTTTTTGTAGTGAACTATGGATTAATAGATCATTTAATGAATCAATCCCAAATCTATGGACCCACTTAAGAACAACATTTTCTTTAAGCAAAATATTATTTTCTGAAGAGGCTTTTTTAAAAACTTCTATAAGATGATTTTTTAAAATCATAAATTTATTAATTTAACTTTCTATTTAACACAGGCCTTATGATAATCAAGGAAAAAACTGTTAAAGAAAATAAAATTGATATACAACTCTTACAAGTTAAATCACCATATGGGGCATGTAAAGCCACTAATTCTAAATTCATAGTTTCTGTATAAGCAGTCCTTATAGGTTCAATCGCAAAAGTTAATGGATTTAATGAGGCTAACCACCCAAGCCAATTTGGCATGAAAGAGATTGGAGCTAAAGCAGTGCTTGCAAAAAGAAGAGGTAAGTTTATCACAAATATAAGAGCGATTAATTCAATATGTCCGGGCAAGACAAACGCTAAACATAAACTTATTGATGTCACAAAAAGAACCAATAGAATTAGTGTTGTAAAAACAATTCCTAATCCATATAAGTTAGGCCATCCATAACCCAAAATGTATGAGACAACCATTATTACAATACTCTGAACAAAGCTTAGAATCGTTATATAAATAAAAGAAGATAAAACTATCGATAATCTACTTGTTAAAGGAGCCACAAGTAGTCTATTAAGAAATCCAAACTCTCTATCAAACATTAAAGGAAGACCCGAGTTTAAGGCTCCGCTAAAAGCAGTAAAAACAATAAGTCCCGCTCCTAAAAAGTTCCCATAAGAATCAACTCCAGGTAAAAAACCTTCAGGAGCTTTAGAGAATAGTGCCCCAAATAAAAAAAGCCAAATTATGGGTTGTAATATTCCTGCTAAAAGAGTTGATGGTCTTCTTTTTAATTGAATAAATAACCTCTTTGTTAAGGCAAATGTTTCTTGATATAAAAAAAACAAATTATACTGTTGTAGTTCCATAATTAGCAGTATTTAGTATTCATTATAATTAATTAACCAAAATTTTTTTTATCGCATTGATTGCTTTGATTCCTTTTTAAGGTCTCTTTTCCCTGCCATAGAAATTTCAGCATCCAATAAAGTTTTTCCAGTTGCTTGAAGATATACATCGTCTAAGCTAGGCTGACTTTGGGTTAGAGAAAAAATTTCAAACTTTGAAAAGGCCAATTCAACTTTGAGTTTCGTAAGTAAATCTTTTCCCTTATCTGCTACAAAATTTATCGAGAAACCTTGAGCCTCATTTATTATGATCTGACTAATTCCATCTATTGAAGATAAAATTTGACATATATTTTTTGCTTCTTCCTGATTACTAAATTCTCTTACTTTCAACGTTACTCTATCTCCTCCTAGTTTATTTTTGAGCTCTGCAGGTGTCCCTTCTGCTATAACTCTTCCATTATCAATTATCACTAATCTATCTGCCAATTTATCTATTTCATCAAGATAGTGACTGCTTAAAATAATGGTCATTCCATTATTTCTCAAATCTTTCAAAAGTTGCCATATGATATTTCTACTTTCGATATCTAAACCAACTGTAGGTTCATCCAAAATTAATACTTGGGGTAAATGTAAAAGTCCAGCTGCCAGATCTATTCTTCTTTTCATTCCCCCTGAATAAGTTCCGCACTTACGATCAATCCAATCATTCATTTCTAATTGATCTATTAATTTATTTATTCTCTCAAATTTTTTGTCTTTGTTGATGTGATACAAATCTGATTGAAAATCCAAAAGCTCTCGCCCAGTTAAAATTTTATCAAGTGCAATATCTTGGGCAACATAACCAATTAATTCTCTGATTTTCCTTGAATTTTTTATCAGATTAATATTATTTATCGAAACTTCTCCACTATCAGGCTCTATTAAAGTGGCGAGTATTTTTATTAGTGTTGATTTGCCAGCACCATTTGGACCAAGTATTCCGAATAATGTGCCAGCTTCAATTTTCATCGATAAATTTTTTAATGCATTGATATCTGAATAAGATTTTGAGAGCCCTTTAACTTTTATATAATTCATCAAACTTACTATTTACCTAAAAAACATTTTACATCTAATTTAATTACTAAGCGGGGATACTATAGATAAAAATATTTGCATAGATTGCTGCTCAAATTCTACGGATAGTTGGGTTCTGGAAATTAATAACAAAAGACAAATGCCAAACATATAGAGAATAGACCACCTAAAAAGAGACTTTGCTCTTGAAAGATCATCAGGAGATTTCTTTAATACATTTATTAATTGCAAAAGTCTTCCATTAAACGGCAATAACATAATTCCGTATAAGAGACCCCCTTCAGGTAAAGCAAAAACTCCCATAATACTCATTAAAACTGTTGCCCATCCATAACGAGAAATCGCTTTAGCAGTAAAAACAGATCCTTTAACAGAAGGGAGCATAGGAATACCAACAGATGCGTAATCATCCTTCAGCAAAATTGCAAGTGCCCAAAAATGAGCTGGGGTCCATAACATTACTAAACCAAACAACCACCAACCACTAAGACCTACATGCCCTGTAGCAGCAGATGCTCCAACTAAAGGTGGTATCGCACCAGCAACTCCTCCGAAAACAATATTTTTTGTTGTACGAGGTTTCAAAATAACTGTATATAAAATTACGTAGCTAAATAAACCAAGAAGAGTTAATCCCGCAGCCATATAATTTACACCACTTACTAAAAGCATCGAAGCTGCCAAAGTACATGATACGGCAGCTAAGAATACAGTCTCAGATGATAACTTTCCTGCTGGCAAGGCTCTTTTGCTAGTTCTTGTCATCCTTTTATCTAATTCCATTTCCCACAAGCAATTAAGAGCTCCTGCTGCTGCTGCTGCCAAAGCGCCTCCTCCTAAAGTACAGATAAGTTTCGGTGAAGACAAAGGCCATTCTTCTGTTAAAGCCATTCCTCCCAAAGTTGTTGCCAATAAAAGTGGAATTAATCTAGGTTTTGCTACTTCAAGCCAAGGCGGCAAAGTTAATCTTTGTCTTGAGGGTACAACTTCATCTCTAATTGATGATTTATAGTTCAAGTTTTCTAAGTTGCTACTGTTCATGAATTGATACCAACCATTTGAGAATTAAGGGAATGATTTAGATGTTTTTTGGTAAAAGGATTTCTAAAAATTAATGTTGTTAATATCGCGATAAATAAAGAGGCGTTAAGTTGATGACCGATAATAAAAATAGGTTCATTCAAATTTGTTTTAAGACTTAGAACGCCCAAAGCAATTTGGGAAAAAAATAGAAAAATTAGTGCTGAGAGATATTTCCAATTTTCATAAAGCAAGCTTCTCTTATAAATTGCAGTAGTAATAATTAATAAAATTGAAAAAGCAATTGGTAGAGCAAATAATTTATGAGTATTTAGAATAAGACATTGTCTATTAAAGGATAAGCAAATATGTGCTGACCAGGTTGATGAAAGCCTTACTCCAATAAAAGATTGAATCAGAGTAAGTAAAAGAGGAACAAACAATAATAATTTCCACCAAATTAATGGCTCTTCTATTTCGTCATTTTCTAAATTTTGATTTATTGAAATTGTTGTGATGAGAAGTAGAAAAGCTATTAAAAGATGGCCAGTAACAGTATATGAATCAAGCAGGTTTATTACTGTTAAAGCTCCAAAAGATCCTTGGACAATAACAAGAAAAAGTAAAAGTGAGTAAGTTTTAGGTAACCAATTTGGAATTTCATTTTTCCAAAGAATTGAAAGGGCAAATTTAAAAAGAATTAATATTCCAACCAGAAAAGCATCTAGACGATGAAACCACTCTAGAAATACTCTTAGGTTCATATGATTAAAAGGCAAAAAAGATCCATAACATAATGGCCAATCTGGGCATGCAAGTCCGGCCTCCATGACTCTCGTAGCACCTCCAATTACGATTAGAGCAATGAGTGCAAGTACACTATGACTTCCCAACCTTTTAAAAATTGTCAGATATTTTGATTTATATAATTGGTTATTAATCAAATGGATAAAACCTATTATTTTGCATAATAAATTAGATTCAAAAACCAAACATTAATTAAAAATTAATATGTTTAATTTAAAAAATAATTTACTAATTTAATCTTTTTTCCCTGACAATTAACTCTAAAAAGTTATTAATAATACGCCTTTTATTTCATAAATCTTAAGAAGTTGTGAATTTAAATGTTTTTCTTTTAACAAAGGATGCAGGATTAAAAAAATTGAATATCTTGAGAATATAAATACAAATTTTAGAGATCAATTGTTAAATAAAAACATTTATTTAATACTAATTATTTCACTAGTTTTTGCTATATCTTTTTGGATTGGTTTTAATGTAAATTTGCTCCCAGCTGGAGCAAGTATTAATGCCCCAATTTACGATGAACTTTTTAAAATTCTTTTCATCATTGGATTAATTATTTTTATAGGTATGACAATAGCAGTCATTTATAGTTTAATTAAGTTTAGGAAAAGAAATGATCAGATAGGTGATGGTATAGCTTTAGAGGGAAATTTAAGCTTAGAAATTGTATGGACAATTATCCCTTCAATAATTGTATTGTTAATAGGTTTATATAGCTACAACATCTACGATCGAATGGGAGGTATGAAAGAACTAAATCATAATCACGAAATGATGGCTTCCAACACTGAAAAAATATGGGCTGGAATAAGTCAAAATTCTGGTAATGAATTAGCAATAAATAATTTATCAATTGAAGTTTCAGCTATGCAATTTGCATTTCTATTCAATTATCCCAAGGGCAATTTCATATCAGGAGAACTACACGTTCCTGTTGATAAAAAAGTTTCAATGAAAATGGAATCCAAAGATGTAATACATGCTTTTTGGGTACCAGAGTTCAGAATTAAACAAGATATTATTCCTGGACAGCCCACTATTTTAAATTTCACTCCTACAAAAGTAGGCAAATATCCAATAATTTGTGCCGAATTATGCGGCCCATATCATGGAGGAATGAGAGCCTCCATAATTGTTGAAGAAGAATCTGATTACAACGAATGGTTTAACAAAAATAAAAAACCAGAGGTAAATTTATGACAATATCAATTGATCCACAAAAAACCAATAATGAAAGCCTTCAACCTAAAGGCTGGCTTAGATACTTTAGTTTTAGCCTTGATCATAAAGTAATTGGGATACAGTACTTAGTTTGCGGTTTTCTTTTCTATTTAATAGGAGGAACCTTAGCGAGTGCTATAAGAATTGAACTAGCCAGTCCAATGTCTGATTTTATGCCAAGAGATGTTTATAACCAAGTTTTAACTTTACACGGAACAATAATGATATTTCTTTGGATAGTGCCTGTAGTAAACGGTGCTTTTGGAAATTATTTAATTCCATTTTATGTAGGTGCAAGAGATATGGCATTCCCAAGATTAAATGCCGTAGCTTTTTGGTTAATTCCTCCTTCAGGTTTGATGTTGGTAGCAAGCTATTTTGTTGAAGGTGCTGCTCAGGCTGGATGGACGGCCTATCCACCTTTAAGCATAACTACTCCTCAATCGGGACAAATTATTTGGATTCTTAGCGTTCTATTACTTGGAGGTAGTTCTATATTTGGTGGAATAAACTTTATCGCAACAATTATAAAATTAAGAAGGCCAGGATTAAAACTTATGCAATTGCCAATGTATTGTTGGGCAATGCTTGGGACAAGTCTCTTAGTTGTTTTGTCAACTCCCGTTTTAGCAGGCACTTTAATTCTACTTAGCTTCGATATCATTGCTAATACAGGTTTTTTCAATCCTGTTTTAGGCGGCAATGTCGTAGTTTATCAGCATTTATTTTGGTTTTATTCTCATCCAGCTGTATACATTATGGTCCTTCCTGCCTTTGGTTTAGTTAGTGAAATACTTCCTGTACATGCTAGAAAACCACTTTTTGGATATACAACAATGGTTTTTTCAATAATGGGGATAGTAGTTTTAGGTTTAGTTGTTTGGGCGCATCACATGTTTACGAGTGGAACGCCCCCTTGGATGAGATTGTTCTTTACTATTGCCACAGCATTTATTGCTGTTCCAACAGGTATAAAATTTTTTAATTGGGTTGCAACATTATGGGGAGGTAAAATTTCTATCAATAGTGCAATGCTTTTTTCTTGCGGATTTATTATAAATTTTGTTTTTGGAGGTATTACAGGAGTTGCTTTGGCACAGGTACCTTTCGATATTCACGTACATGATACTTATTTCGTTGTAGCCCATTTTCATTACATAGTTTATGGGGGGACTGTTTTTATTATTTTCTCTTCAATTTATCATTGGTTCCCCAAAGTAACTGGGAAAATGCTCAATGAAAAATTAGGAATTTTACATTTTATCATTACCTTTATTGGATTTAACTTGTGCTTTGCTCCTCAACATTGGCTTGGTTTAAATGGAATGCCAAGAAGAGTTGCAGAATATGATCCTCAATTCCAGTTCGTTAATCAAATTAGTAGCCTTGGGGCTCTTTTGATGGCTATAAGCACAATTCCTTTTTTAATTAATGTATTCCTTAGCGTGAGAAATGGGAAAGATGCTGGCGATAATCCTTGGAATGCTCTTACACCTGAATGGTTAACATCTTCTCCACCTCCAGTTGAAAATTGGGAAGGAGAAGCTCCATTAGTTGAAGAACCTTATGGTTATGGTAAAGAATTTTCTGAACAAAAATAAAACCATATGACAACTCTAGATAGCTCAAATGAAATTCAGAAAAATAATTCTGAAGCTAATGAAACACATAATGACTTCAGAATGTTTGGTCTTATAACTTTTCTAATTGCGGACGGAATGACTTTTGCTGGATTCTTTGCTGCTTATTTAACTTATAAAGCAGTTAATCCATTACCTGATGGTGCTATTTATGAATTAGAACTACCAATACCTACACTCAATACAATTTTGTTACTTGTTAGTAGTGCAACTTTCCATAAAGCAGGCAAAGCACTTTTAAAAGATAAAAACTCTGATTCCCAAAAATGGCTATTTATTACTGCTTTTCTTGGAATAATATTTTTAATATGTCAATTATTTGAATATTTTCATTTACCTTTTGGATTAACCGATAATTTATTTGCAAGTACTTTTTATGCTCTTACTGGTTTTCATGGATTACATGTCACTTTAGGCACTTTAATGATTTTAATTATTTCTTGGCAATCCAGAATCAACGGTGGAAGATTAACTAGTCAAAATATGTTCCCATTGGAAGCTGTTGAATTGTACTGGCATTTTGTAGATGGAATATGGGTTATTTTATTTATTATCTTGTATCTTTTATGAAAAACTAAATTTAAAAAATTAAATATATTTTTTATTAATTTATATTGCCACAGTTCTCCTTTTTAGTAAGAATATATAATTAGAAATTTGTCAGATAATGCTTGAAGGAAAAGAACTTCTTAAAAAAGCAAAATTATTAAGTAAAAAATCTGAAGAAGAGATAGCAAAAGGTTGTGGCTACGTAGGTCCTAGCGGAAGAATCTTAAGAAAAAGTTTTTATAGGGCGCTTATCGAAGCTAAGGGTTACAAAATAGGAAATGGTCGTCAAGGGAAAAATGGTAATAGAGCTTCAAGAGGCAGACAGACAGAATTCAAAACTAAAGTTCATGGCAATGGGAACCTATTAATTGGTCATGCCTACACCAAAAAATTAGGTCTAGAACCTGGTCAGGAATTTAAAATCGATCTTAAAAAAGAGTCAAAAATAATTTATCTAATTCCATTAAATTAAAAAATATATTTTACCAACCGTTTTCTTTAAGCCATTTCGAAGAAATATTATTTGAAGATAAATCTTTATTATTATTTTTATTAAATAAAAGTAATTTCTCTACATATTTAATAAGCGCATCCGCCTCAAGGTTTACGCTTTCACCTACATTTAATTTATTCAGATTTGTACTATGCCAAGTATGAGGAATTATCGCAATAGTAAATATTTCTCCTTCCTGCTCATGTTTTGCAATTGTAAGACTTATACCATTGACACAAATACTGCCTTTATTAACTACATATTTCGAAAAATTATTATTTTTCCACTTTATAGATAAAAGCCAGGATTTCTCTAATTTTTCTATACTCTCAACTGTTCCAAGGCCATCAACATGTCCACTGACTATATGCCCTCCTAGACGGTCAGACACCCTAAGAGCGGGCTCCAAATTAACAATCTGATCCAGGTTCGACTTTACTCCTAAAGTTGTTTTTTTTAATGTTTCCTCACTAACATCAACAGTAAATTTATTTTGAAAAATCTCTTTAACTGTTAAACAAATTCCATCAACAGCTATGCTGTCACCAATAGCCATATCAAATAAGTTATCAAGAATTTCAATTTCTAAAATATTTTTTTTTTGTTTTAATTTACCAATTGATTGAATTATTCCTGTGAACATAGATTTAAGAAATATTTTTACAAAATTTTGTATTTACTTTAATTCACTTTAAATCATTTTCAACTATAAATAAATTAAAGAGTAAATAAAAAGAAATTGATCATATTTATATGATTATTAATTCTCAAAAAAGATCATTTGGAAAAGGGGCCAAAGTGAGCTTATTCACTTTAGGGACAATGCGAGCAACTGAAAGTCTCGAAAAAATGTATAGCATAATAAAAAATGCACATTATGTAGGAATTAACCACATAGAAACAGCACCTTCTTATAGTAGTGCTGAATTACTCATTGGAAATTCAATAAAAAAACTAGAAATAGAAGAGAATGTAAAAGAAAAAAATTGGGTGATTACTACCAAAATTTTACCAAAGGGTGATTTTAACTTTTTAAAAAAAAATTTTAAAAATTCCCTTAAAAATTTAAATCGCAATAGAATTAACAATCTTGCAATTCATGGACTCAATTTAAAACAACATCTAGATTGGGTTCTAACTGGAGAGGGTAAGAAATTCATATCATGGATACTTGAAAAGGAACTAGTTGATCAAGTTGGTTTTAGTTCACACGGAAGTTATTCACTCATTAAAGATGCAATTAACTGTGAAATTTTTAGTTTTTGTAGTTTACATTTACATTATTTAGATCAATCTAAAATTACTTTGGCAGAGGAAGCTATAAAAAAAGGTATGGGAGTATTAGCAATATCGCCTGCGGATAAGGGCGGTAGATTATATTCTCCAAGTGATATTTTGCTAGAGGCCTCTAAGCCTTTTCATCCATTAGAACTAGCATATAGATTTTTGCTGGCAAAAGGAATTACAACTTTGTCTTTGGGGGCGACAAACAAAAAAGATTTTGAATTTGCGCATAAACTGAGAAACTCCTTCGAGAAGCTTACAAAACTTGAAAAAAGCGCCCTAAATAAAATTGAGGAAGTTGCTAATGAAAGATTAAACTCAACCAAATGTGAACAATGCAGATGTTGTCTTCCATGCCCAAATGAAATACCTATTCCAGAAATACTTCGTTTAAGGAATATATCTATTGGTTATGGCCAATTAGAATTCTCAAAAGAAAGATACAATTTAATAGGAAAAGCTGACCATTGGTGGGAAGAAAAAAATTCCTCATTTTGTCAAGAATGCAATGAATGTGTTCCTAAATGTCCTAGTAAATTAGATATACCAAATTTATTAAAGCAAACCCATAACTTATTAATTGAAACTCCGTCAAAAAGATTATGGGGTTAATGACTCATTCCAGAAATTTTTAAGATTAATTTTTTGTTCATTTGTCAGGACAGGGAAAGACCAACTATTTTTCCAACATTCCTCAGAAGGCCGTGAAATGGGGAATATCTCAGATTTATATTTACTTTGTAAATAATTACTATTGAATGGTAGATACCAACCCTGGCTTACTAATTTATCTACTATTGATTTATTTTCTAAAGATTTAATCCAATTAATTAATATTGCATTATTTAGATTTGTTCGGCTAAGTAGAAAATGCCACATTAAAGGTACTCCTTGGTTTGGGAAAACCAAAGAAAGTCTGGGATCTATTTTTAAATATTTTGAGCAGAGACTATAAGGTACTATTGCAACACAAGCATCAGAATTAATCAACCAATTGAGCATATTTTTATCATCAAATAACATGGCTTGCCTTTTAAGTTTTTTTAAAGAATTAGATGAATTAATTTTTTGAGAAATTGACAATATTATTCTAGGACTTTTCGGAAAAATAATTTTTCCAGTTAATTTCTTAGAAAGAAGGAAATCCCAAGAAGTTCTGGCTGAATTTATTAATTCTTCATTATTTTTGATGATAATTGTATAAGGTACTACGCCAATAGGAAACAATTTACTTCTCTGATTTTGATTAAAACTTCCCAAAAAATCTATCGATCTCTTATCCAAATTTTCGATCAATGGATATTCATTTATTTTTTGAAATTCTGTAAAGTCTATACTATTAATCCATCCATCGTTTATTAAAGTAAAGTCAGCATTGAAAATTGTGTTTCTATTTTTTTGTAGTCGAATATTTTCAAAATTAATTTTTTCCTGCTTCCAATCTTTTGGAATCATATCTTTAAAAGATTCTGGATAAAAAGAATTTTGTAATGCAATTTTTACTTTATTAGGATTATTACTACAAGAGTTTAAGAAAAATAAAAGCGAAAGCTTTCCAAAATTTAAAAATTCTCTTCTGGTCCCAAATTTTGAAAACATTCAGCAATCCTTCTCTAAAGAAATTTGACCTAGGCCCTTCATCATTTCTAGATTTTGTTGACACAATGAAACTATTTCTTCGTTTTTAAATCCATCTAAGAAAGCAAGCAATGATATTCCACCAGCACCTACACCTTCTTTTACATGACCTAATTCATAATCCTTCAATTCTTTGTATTTTGAAGATTTGAAATTTAAAGGGCTTGCCAAACCTAATAATTTGACATCATATTTTTCATTAATTAGTTTTAATAAATCACTTAGAGAATTATCTTTCACGAGCCACCCAGTTGTCGCAATCAAAACATCTTCAACAAATTCATCTTTATTTATTTCATCTAAGAATTCTAATACAAGGACTATTACCGCTAACATCTGACTTCCTCCAGACAAAATTACAGGTTGTTTTGCTAACCTGGCACCAATTAATAGACCCATTGAGAAAGCTTGGAAAAGATCACCTACCGCCGCGACAACATCAAAAGAGTCGAAATCAGCCTTGAAATTTGCATTAAAAAGTCCTCTTTTAACTACTTGGCTTCTGAGTTCTCTTGGAGCTTTAAATAAACTACTTCCTACTAAATTAGACACCTGCAAACCAAAAGCTTCCATTACTGCCTGAGCAGTTGTGGTGCCCCCAGGTACAGATTCAGAAATTAAAACTGGTTGTTTTAAGGATTTTCCTATCGCAAGACCTTTTTCATAGAGATTTAAAACTCTCTCTTTAGTGATCGATTTACCAGTAGTAAGACAATTTGATGGGCCCAAATCTTCTTCTTCTACAAACAAATGATTAAAATAAGGCTTAGTTCCCATTCCCAGAGGAACAATAACTGGATAAGTATTTATAAGCTTTGAACAAACATGACTTATTAGTGCCGGAGTTACTCCTGCATTCAGAAGAGGCAATTTATATTTGTGATCTTTTGAAGCACCCTCAAGCAAAAATTCCGCATCTGCGAGCGCAGTTGTTCTCCTTGATTTTGCATTAATACCTGCAGCAGAAATTCCTGGAATTTGAGATGTATTAGTGCCTGCAATTACAAGAAATGTTTTGAAATTATAAATATTCTTTTTCAGTATTTCTATCTTATTAAGTTGTCTTTTTTTATTGGATTCATTACCAAAAAAAATTATCCCTAATTCTGCACTATACATTTTTACACTTTTCAATTATTTAAATCAACTAAGCTATTTAATAATCTTGGAGGATCAGGGATATTTAATTTAAATCTTGGAAACAGAGAATATGCAACTATATGTACCGTTAAAACATAAACTATTTCTTGAAAAATTATTAAAAAAATTGCACCTAATTGGATACTTAGAATTGAGGGTGATAGAGATAAATTAAATAATCCAATGAACTTTTCTATTAGACCATAACTTGCTCTAGTAATTAACACCCAAAGATTATCACCAACCAAAGTAGATAATGCTACTACTCGAAGAAAAAAGCCAAGGGTTCCAATAATAACTCCAACAGTTAGACTAAATCTCCAACTTTTTTCTCTAAACCAACACCAGCCCAACCAAAAAGCCAAGCTCCCATAAGGAAATAAAAATAAAGTCCCTCTAACAGGTCCCATAATTATGAATAAAAGAAGAAATTGTATTAGGAGTCCTTCTAATGCAATTTTAGTTCCTCTTCTCAAGTGCAACATGATCATTGGGAGTGGCAAGATCAATCTTAATAAAGCTCCCCCAATTGGCAAATAATATAATGCAACCCAAAATAAAGACGAAAGAGATGCTAAATATGAGGTCTCGACAATATTTAATGCTTCAGTTTTTGTTGTTATTTTCATTTTTTGTTAAATATTTTTGATTAATTTTTATTCATACCTTTATTTTTTGAGTCTAAGATACGTTCAATCTTTTCTATTTCAAAATTTACCTCAGAATTACTTAATATGGTACTTAACTCTTTAGTAGGGTCTTTTGGATCTACATCTTTTAGAATAAATATT
>CACBBE010000010.1 GCA_902537395.1 uncultured Synechococcaceae cyanobacterium | reverse complement strand
CCGAGTAATGAATAAAGCAATTAATAATAAATCCAAAATAATTTACCAATTACAAAAATTAAGAAAGCTATCTCAGCCATTTTTTCTTCCCACAGATCAATGTAATGGATTTCAATTCATATGGCTTTTAATTTCTCTTTTATTTTGTGTTGGTGGAGTAGTACTTGTTGGTCTTACAGGAATAATCAATTTTTTTGAAAGTTTTCAACCAATTTTTCTCGAAAAGTATTTCGGAGGTGTTGTAAGTACTGTCAATTCAATTTGGGCTGGTAGCTGGGGATTACTTTTCTCTGCCTCATTTCTAATTGGATCCGCGAGCTTTTTTAGCTTAAGACGTCAATTAAAAAACCGTAGATGGTTACATTGGTTATTCCTTGCGATAATTGTATTAATGCTTTTAGCTGTAAATGGAATAAACGCGGGAATTGGATTCATTGCAAGAGATTTAACAAATGCTTTAGTAGAAAAACAAGAAGATGGGTTTTATAGGATATTGGGTATTTACGCTTGTTGTTTCGCTGTGGCTCTACCAATACGTGTTTCCCAAATATTTTTTACATATAAGTTAGGAATAATTTGGAGAGAATGGCTTTCAAAAAGTTTAGTCAAGGATTATATGACTAATAAAGCTTATTACCAATTAAATCCCAATGATGAAGAACAAACAGATGTAGATAATCCTGATCAAAGAATCACAGATGATACCCGAGCTTTTACCGGGCAAAGTCTCTCTTTCACATTAGGTATTTTTGATGCCTTACTGACATTTTCACTTAATATTCTTATTTTATGGAGTATTAGTACAACACTTACATTTTCTTTATTTGGTTACGCTGCATTTGCAACTTCTATCCTTTTAATTGCTGGAAAAAATCTTGTAAAGATTGACTTTGATCAACTCAGATATGAGGCAGATTTTCGATATGGCTTAGTACATATAAGAGATAATGCTGAATCAATAGCCTTTTACTCTGGAGAGAATCCTGAGCGAAGTGAAACTGAAAGACGCTTAGGAGAAGTGGTGAAAAACTTTAATTTACTGATTATATGGAGAGTAATAATAGACGTCATGAGAAGATCCATTAATTATGCTGGAAATTTCTTCCCATATTTAATAATGGCAATTCCTTACTTTAAAGGTGATATTGATTATGGACGATTTATTCAGGCAAGCTTTGCATTTGGAATGGTTGAAGGTTCGTTATTTTTCATCGTTAATCAAATCGAAGAACTTGCAAAATTTACTGCTGGTATTGGTAGATTAGAAGGATTTCAATCAAAAGTTGAATCCATTAGTCAAACCAATCCAACAAGCAATCAAAACGTTATTTCAGATTACCCCTCAATTCTTATTAATAATGCTGACCTTTGCCCACCAGGATCAAATAAAACAATAATTAAAAATTTAAATTTGAGCATCGAAAATAATCAATCTCTTTTGGTTGTAGGACCATCTGGTTGCGGAAAAACA
This sequence comes from uncultured Synechococcaceae cyanobacterium, assembly GCA_902537395.1. Classification (GTDB taxonomy): domain Bacteria; phylum Cyanobacteriota; class Cyanobacteriia; order PCC-6307; family Cyanobiaceae; genus Prochlorococcus_A. The sequence goes on along the minus strand of CACBBE010000010.1, from coordinate 37,457 downwards.
TCTTTACTAAGAATGATTAGTGGTTTATGGGAACCCGATCAGGGAGTAATTAAAAAACCAAAAATTGGAGAATTATTATTCATACCTCAAAAACCATATATGTTACTTGGTTCTTTGCGGGAACAATTATGTTATCCCACAGAAGTTAGGAAATTTAGTGATGAACATCTTACTTCTGTACTTCATGAAGTTAATTTAAAAACCTTAGTGGATCGGTATCCTAATCTTGATATCAAACAAGATTGGCCACGAATTCTTTCCTTAGGCGAGCAACAAAGATTGGCTTTTGCAAGACTCTTACTAAATTCTCCAAGATTTGCAGTACTTGATGAAGCAACAAGTGCTTTAGATATCAACACTGAAAAAAAACTATATAGTTTATTAAAAGGACGAGAACTTTCTCTTATTAGTGTTGGACATAGACCCAGCTTAAAAGATTTTCACGAGAATATTTTAGAATTAAATGGTAAGGGAGACTGGAAATTATTGACTTCTGATAAGTATAATTTTAAGGATTAACAAAAAAAAATGAATTCTAAAGAAGAACAAACTAACTCAGAAGCAACTAATTTAGAGAATGAGATTTTTAATGAACAGCAGAAAGATCCAAATTATATCAATGAACAAATTGAAGACAATAAATTAGATGATAAATCTATAGAAATTAAAGATGAATATAAATTTGGATGGAGTAATTATTCTGAAATAACTAATGGAAGATTTGCTATGATTGGCTTCCTTGCAATAATGTTGATTGAAATATTTAGTAAACAATCGTTTTTAAAATGGACAGGAATCTTATAATTAGTCATCAAATCTAGAACTGTTATCTCTTGGTTTCTTCTTATTTATCCCAACATTATATCTACTATTTTGATTTTTTGAACTTGATCTAGCTGAAGAGCTTACTCTACGAGTCTCACGTGGTTTTTTCGCTTGATTAGCATCTTTAAATGAAGCATCTTCTACTTGAGCTGTTGAAGTTTGCTGCCTAATAGGGGATTTAGTAGGGTTCTTTCTTAATGGAGAAGAATCAACAGAAGCAGAGATATTATCTTGTCTAGAAACTGTACGATTCATTCTGGGTCTAGACCCTGTTTTAACTTCATCGCGAGATAAATTTCTTCTCTCACCAAAGTTATTTGTTTCTGGTTGTCTTCTATTTCTATTTTCAGAAGTCTGTCTCCTACTTCTTGAAGGTTCGTCATTTTCAAACTGACTTGTCTCCCTTGTCGATGGCCTATTTCTACTTGCAGCAGCCGAGGGTATAGCTCTTGAAACATTCCTCCTGCGAGATCTCCCCTCCGTATAGTCATCTTCAAATTCATCTTCTTGAGGTTTAAATCTTCTGGATGGTCTTTCAGATTCTTCAAACCTATCATAATCGTCATTAAATCGGCCTCTAGAATTTCTGGGAACATCAGAAATAGGATCATCATCAAAATAAGATGACCTTCTAGCTTGATCAGTAGCAACGCCCCTCAATCGCACACTTTCATATGCGAAAAAAACAGTAGTTCCTGCTAATAAAAACTGACCAAACTGAAGGATAGGATCTAGCCTCCAGCCTTGAAAAAATAATATTCCTCCGCACAACAGTCCAATTGCTGCGAAGAAAACATCGTAATCCCTTGCTAAGGCAGGCTTAAAGGACCTCAAAAAATAAAGGCCTCCTCCACATACCGCAAGAACTATACCAACAATACTGGCCCAATTGAGACTAGCATTGACCACATTCTTTCTCCAAAAATTTATTTTTTAAAGGGTTATTTATATCCCTTATATATAGTGTACTTAAAACTTTGACAAAAACTAGCGTCTTCCAGTAGAAGTACGATCGAGAGAATCTTTCTGGCTAACAAAAATCAAAAATGCTGTGGCTGGTATAATGATAAGTAAGGCAGCGGCAATAAAACTACCTATCATTCCAACTGCGGAATTATTTGCAACTTCAGCAGAAAAATCTGCGGCTAGTAATAAATTGGAGATTTGAAACACTTTTAAATATTAAATTCTCAATTTATAATACGAATTAAATACGTTTCAATGGGTATTTTATTAAGATGAATTAAATAATTGTGATTTCCTTGCTTGTAAATTCTCTTCAAATTTTAGATATTAGTTTGGGAATTTCTCTTTCATATCTAACTATAGTTTTTCTAATAAGATTAATACTTACTTGGTACCCAAAAATTGATTTAAGTAAAGGTTTATGGTTATTAATTTCAATTCCATCAAGCTTTGTTCTTAATTTAACAAGAAAATTAATTCCTCCTATTGGAGGCGTTGATGTTGGACCCGTAATTTGGATCGGAGTTATTAGCTTTTTAAGAGAAATTTTAGTCGGTCAGCAAGGACTTATAAAACTTGCATTGCATACACATATTTCATAGAAATCATTAAGTTTTTCTCAGTAATTTGGTAATAATTCTTCTTCTACATATTTTGTATGTATCTTACCCTGCTTAAATTTAGATTTATTCAGTAAGGTTAAATGAAAGTTAATTGTAGTGGGAATACCAGTTACTGCACATTCATTTAAAGCCCTGTTCATTCGCTTAATTGCAGTATTACGATCTTTTCCCCAGACTATTAATTTACCAATTAATGAGTCATAGAAAGGAGGTATTTCATAGCCTGTATAAACATGACTATCTACCCTAACACCAGGGCCCCCAGGAGGAAGCCACCCAGTTATTTTTCCAGGTGATGGTCGGAAATTGTGTGAAGGATCTTCAGCATTGATTCTACATTCAATGGCATGACCATTTAAATGGATATCATCCTGATTAAATTCCAAGTTTGCTCCGCTTGCGATTTTAATTTGCTCAGCTATTAAATCAACTCCCGTAACCATTTCAGTAACAGGATGTTCCACTTGAATCCTTGTATTCATCTCCATAAAATAAAAATTATCATCATCATCAACTAAAAATTCAACAGTCCCCGCTCCTTCGTAGCCGATACTTTTTGCAGCAGCAATAGCTGCATTTCCCATTTTTTTTCTTAGCTCAGTGTCAATTGCAGGACTTGGAGACTCTTCTAGTAACTTCTGATGTCTTCTTTGAACTGAACAATCTCGCTCTCCTAAATGAACAACATTACCCGACCGGTCGGCCAAAATTTGAATTTCTACATGTCTTGGCTTCTTTATAAATTTCTCCATATATAAACCATCATTACCAAAAGCTGCTTCTGCTTCGCCTTGAGCTGCTTTAAACATTTTTTCGAGATTATCAGAGTTTTCAACCAACCTCATACCTCTTCCACCTCCTCCAGCAGTCGCTTTAATAATTACCGGATAGCCAATATCATCTGCCAATTTATAAGCCTCATCAACATTTGATAACAAGCCTTTACTACCAGGTACTGTTGGAACTCCAACTGCTTCCATAGTTTCTTTAGCTGTAGATTTATCTCCCATAGATCTAATAGCTTTAGGAGATGGACCAATAAAAACTATGCCATGATCCTTACACATCTCAGCAAATTTATCATTTTCCGCAAGAAATCCATAACCAGGATGAATAGCATCAACTCCTCTCGATGTAGCAGCAGCAAGTATATTTGGAATATTTAAATAACTCTTATTACTTAATGAATCTCCGACGCAAACCGCCTCATCAGCAAGCTGAACATGCAATGCTTTTTTATCTACAGTGCTAAAAACTGCAACAGTTGCAATACCTAATTCTCTACAACTTCTGACAATTCGTAAAGCTATTTCTCCACGATTAGCAATTAAAACTTTTTCAACCATTATGAAAATAAAATTGAAGAAATGAAATGACTTAAAATAAAAAATTATTTGCCAAGGTATTCAACAAAATTTTTTAGTGAACAGAGGACATTTTTACAATACAACCTAAAACGTTATATATGTATAAATATTTGTTTTATGCAATAGAAAAAAATTCATCATATTAAAAAAACTATTTTCATTCTAAATGATTATTTCAGCCAATAATGTATGATATTTTTAAGGTTGAGGTATCCATCGATTGCTGAAAACCCTTTGCGGACGTGGCGGAATTGGTAGACGCGCACGTCTAAGGAGCGTGTGGCTTCGGCCTTGCGAGTTCAAGTCTCGCCGTCCGCATTTAATGTATTCTGGTTTAACTGCAATGAAAAAAAAATCAGTTGCAGTAGTTATAATTTCCAATGGTCCTGGTGAATTAACTACATGGGTAAATCCTGTAGTGGATGAGTTTAACAAAATAAATAAATCACTATGTGATAATGATAAACACGATTTCACTCTTAGATTAGTTCTTGTTCCTTGCCCAAATGCCACTGGTAAAGAATTTTTAGTTGCAAATTCATGGAATAAATTCGAATTAATTACAAAATCCAAAAGTTTTTGGAAATTATTAATAAAGCCCCACTCTTTTGCTCATTGGCCAAAAAAAGGGGTAGTTATTTTCCTTGGTGGGGATCAATTTTGGAGCATTTTATTAGCTAAAAGATTAGGTTATTTAAATATCACATATGCTGAATGGGTTTCGCGATGGCCGAAATGGACCAACCAAATTGCTGCTATGAATGAAAAAGTAAAAGAGTCAATACCTAAAAGATATAAACATAAATGTAAAATCATTGGCGATTTAATGGCAGACATAAAACTCAATAACGAAATATCATTATTAAATAAGGAAAAACAATATATTGCATTGTTGCCTGGTTCAAAGAAAGCAAAGCTTTCTGTTGGAATTCCTTTCTTCTTAGAAGTTGCAGATCATATCGCTGAAGAAAATCAAAATATAAATTTTATAATTCCCATTGCCCCAACTACTGATAAAAATGAATATTTATTTTTTCAAAGCAACAAAAATCCAATTGCCAAATATTACTCATCAAAAATCAAAACAATTAAAAACTTCAAAGACTCTCATTTTGATTATGTAATTGAAACATCAAAAAATACAAAGATTTATCTAATCAAAAAACATCCTTGCTATGAAATATTAAAAGAATGTGATCTTGCAATTACAACTGTAGGAGCAAATACTGCAGAATTAGCCGCAATTAGTCTTCCAATGTTAGTTGTTCTGCCAACTCAACATTTAAATATGATGAATGCATGGGATGGTATTTTTGGAATAATTGGAAAAATTTCATTCATAAATAGATTCCTAACTTTTATAATTAAAAATTTCTATATTAAAAAAAAGAAGTTTTTTGCTTGGCCAAATATAAAAGCTAAAAGAATAATAGTCCCTGAAAGAATAGGTATTATTTCACCAATAAAAATTGCAAGCGAAGTATTATTTCTTGTAAAAAATAGAGATCAATTAAAAAGTATTAGGGATAATCTACACAAGGAAAGAGGCGATAAAGGTGCTGCAAAAAAGCTTGCTTCTATAATTATTAATTCAATAAAAAAACTTTAACAATTACCAGGGATCATCAATTTCAAACTCTTCTAATTTTTTATTATCTTTAACTAAATTTTGTTCATCTATAGGTTCAATATCTAACATTTCAGTTGCATTTTGAATTGGTCTTTTCGAAGCTAAATTAGTAGTTGATTGTTTCTTTAGCTTAAAATCAATATTGTTTTTTTCATCTAATTTATTAACACTATTTTGATTCACGATCTGGTCAAAATCATCATTATCCATGTATAACTTTTTTCTGTTATTGATTTCCTCAGCAGAATCCTTTATTTCAACATATTCAAGTTCATCTTCATAATCATCTTCATAATCATCTTGTTCAACAACCTCTTCATAATCCTCAACCAAATTGTTTTGCAGTTCTGATTCAGAACCTGAAAGTAACTGATTCTCAACAGGTACAAGATTTGCTGAGTATCCATTTGCTTCTCTTTCATCCCATGAAGAACCACCGACTCCAAGTTTCTCAAGTATTCCACTACTTATTTGCTTCAATTTCTCTTCAGCTCCTTCATAAACAATAATCCTATCGGTACCACTACTTACAATTTCCTCTACAGGTATTTCCCAAGTACTTAAAACTCCCTCACCTAAGAGAGGAACACCAACAGCACCCATAACAAGAGAGATCAAATCCCCAGTCTCAATATCAAAAGAAAAGCCAAGAACTCTTCCTAAAAGTTGTCCAGATTCTGTAATTACTTGACAATTAATTACCTTCCCATATCTTTCTGGAGAAAAACTCTCACTCAAAGAATCTAGAGAGTCAACTAATATTACATCTCCAACTTGCTTTATACTTTCTAAAGGCATCCATTTTGGTAAACCTGGTAAAAATCTTGTTAATGGATTATCTCTTAGTCCCAAAGCGACCACCTCTCTTCTATCGATATCAACAACAACTTCGCCAACTAGGCCTAAACGCCTTCCAGTATCAGTAGTTATCACTTGTGTTCCCATTAGTTCTGACCTTAACCATAAACGTTCGCTAGGAACGGAGTTAGGGAGATTCTTATTAGCAGATGTGTTAGACAAGCTCATAAATTTCTTTTTATCATTCTGACGTATAAATTTAAAAAAGTGTGTTTATGCAGCATTTGGTAACCCAAGAACTTGAGTATTAGCACCTCTTGCTTGCGCAACCCCAATTGTTCGTTCAGACGCACTAATCATAGGCCTTCTATGACTTACGACTATAAATTGAGCATTTGATGACTGATTTGATATTAGTTTTGACAACCTTTCAACATTAATACCATCTAAAAAACTATCAACCTCATCTAATGCATAAAAAGGTGAAGGTTTATACTTTTGCAACGCAAATAAAAAACTTAAAGCAGTTAACGATTTTTCACCACCTGACATAGAGGCTAATCTTCTAACATTTTTTCCCTTAGGATGAGCCACTAAAGTTAATCCTCCTTCTAAGGGAGAATTAGGATTTTCAAGTTGAAGAAATCCATCTCCATCAGATAAATTTGCAAAAATTTCTCTAAAATGTCTATCAACTTCTTTAAATGCTTGCATAAAAGCCTCCTGACGCATCGTAGATACAGTTTCTATTCTCAGCAATAATTCAGATCTTTCATTAGATAAGATTTCTAATTTTTCTCGCAAACTATTTAATCTCTCAATTAATTCTTCTAGTTCATCAAGAGCCAACATATTAACAGGTTCTAAACTTTGTAGTTTTGCATTTATGATCGAAATTTCTGATTGCAAAGATTCAAGACTCTTCCCTTCATATTCTCCAAAATCCGGGGAAGGATTAGGTAGATCTTTTTTATAATTTTCTAATTTTATTTTCTCGCTCCTCATTTCTTCTTTAAGAGAATGCATATCCCTTTCAATATATTCAAGCTTCAAAAGATAGTTATTATATTCTTGCCTTTTATTTGAAATTGAAGAGTTTAATTCATCTCTTTTCCTTCTCAATATACCTAAATCCTTCTCTAGAGAATTTTTTTGATTATCGAGATCTAAAAGCTTTTTTTTAAATTCATCTCTTTTTTCTATCCATTCACTATGAGCAATTGCGAGTTGTTTAATAGAGTCCTGCAAGTTTTTTTCTTGTATTGAAGTAATTTTTAATGAATTATTGATACGCTCTTTATTTAATGCAAATTGATTCTTTTTATCTAGTAATGCATTTCTCTCCTTAATAAGTAATTCAAGTTTTTTATCTAGATTATTAAAATCATTATTAAAAGCTATTAATGATGATTTTTGATTTTTTTCATAATTTGCCTTTTGTATGGTTTGTAATTGACAAAACTTATCATGATAAGGCTTCAATTCATTTTTTAAATGATCTAACTTGTTAACTAATAAATTATTAGCGGTATCGAGTTTATTGAATCTCGATTTAAAATGCTCAATTCTTTGCGAGACAGCCTCAAGAGAATCTTGATTTACTTCAATTTCTTTATTAAATGAGGCACAATCCTCAATTATTTGACTACGAATAGAATTTAATTTACTAAGTCTATTATTTTTAATTATTAAATCATTATTTGACTCTTTTAAAGCTTCTTCGATAACTAATAATCTTTCTTTTATAGGACTGGAATCCTCAATATCATTGTTTATTCCAAACCTATAAGCCAAATCTTTATTTAACTTACTCCCTCCAGTAATAGCACCACTTGCTTCTAATAATTCACCACTTAAGGTAACCAACCTATTTTTTTGTGTAGATAACCTAGCTGAGGATAAATCTGAAAAAACCAAAGTATCTCCAAAAACATATCTAAAAACATCTGAATAGACTTCATCAAAAGTAATTAGATTAATAGCTTTATCAATAAATCCATTCTCCCTGTTCATTTCAAATCTTGAAATTGCATAATTCTGTTTTTTACTTTTAATTCTATTTAAAGGTAAGAAAGTTAATCTTCCCGCTTTTTTCTTTTTAAGGATTTCAATTGCTTTAGCAGCAATATGATCATTATCAACAACAATTTGTCCTAATCTATTTCCAGCAGCAATTTCTAATGCATATCTATTTTTCTCACTGACCTCTCCAAGTTGAGCTACATAACCATGTATACCCTCTAACCCTGCTTCTAAGAGAATTCTAAGAGCATATGAACCTCTAGATTCGTTTAAAGCTTCCTTCCTGCTTTCGAATCTAGATAAATCCTTTTCAAGCCTTAATTGCTCATTATTTAACCTTGATTTAGTTTTAATTAATAAATCAATTTCGTTTTTTAAAGAATTAATTTCTGAGCTATTACTTGCCAAGTTTTTATTTTTTATATCAGATATCTCTTTTTTACTTTTATTTACCCCAAAAAGTTTCTGCTTTTCTAAGTCTAAGGAGTCAATCTGAGACAATATCTCATCTTTTTGAATATTATTTTGAATAGTTTCTTCTTCAATTTTCCTTTTTTTTATTTCCAAAGGATTAATTTGATTTTTTAAATTTTCAAGCTCAGCATTTAATTTGATACTTTGTTTTGAGAATTCTCCAGATTCTCCAGCGGCATCAGAAAGTTTTTTTCTAGATAATTTGTGTTTTAAAGTGAGATCATCAATTTGCAAGTTCAATTGATTTAAAAAATTATCATCAAAATTTTCTTGTCTCATCTTTTCTGACTCGATATTCCTCTTAGAAATTGCAATTTCATCTCTCTGGTTTTGCAATTTAATACCTTCTTCTTTGTTCAGATTTGATATTCTATCAAGTTCTCTCAAACTAGAATTAATAGTTCCAATATCAGAATTCACTTTTATCAAAGTATCTTCTCCTTTCTCCTTGAGCTCATCAACCAGTATTTGCAAAGCATCTTCTAATACTGGTATTTCTTTACTAATAGATTCTTTTTGTTTATTGAATAATATTTTATTTTTTTCAATTTCACTTTCTTTTTTTTCTATAGATTCAACATGCTTAACTTGTTTATCAAAAATAAGAACTTTCTCTAATTCTGTTATTTGTAGTAGTTTTGCCTTTAACTCTTGATATCGCTTTGCTTTTTCACATTCTTTCTCAAGTTTATTCTTACTAGATTGCAATTCATTTTCCAAAATTTCACATCTTTCTTGTCTTTCGAAAACGTCATTTAATTTTGCATTAGTTTGTTCTATTCTTGTATCAAAAAGTGCGACTCCTGCTAATTCATCAATAAGATTTCTTCTCTCCTTATTATTCATTGATACTATTCTTGTTACATCACCCTGCATAACAACATTACTGCCCTCAGGATCAACACTAATATCTCTTAATATTCTCTGTATTTGTTGCAAGGTACACTGTTTTCCATCAGAAGTATAAGTAGAAGCATAAGACCCACCAGGCATAAGCCTTAATTTTCTAGAAACTACCCATTCTTTTTGGCCCTTATTAAGGGTAATTTCTTCTTCTAGTTCCAAAGGCGGAAGGTCCTCTCTGGGAGACCAATCTTGAATATTAAATTTTACTGATACAGTTGTTTCTGATGACTTACCATCTTTAACTTTAGAGTTATTTATTAGATCTGGTAATCTTTCCGCCCTCATCCCTCTACTATTAGCTAGACCTAAACAAAATAAAATTCCATCTAAAATATTACTTTTCCCAGAACCGTTAGGACCCGTAACCACTGTAAAACCTTCTTCTAGAGGAATTTTTACATTTCCCCCAAAAGACTTAAAATTTTCAAACTCGACCTGATTGATATGTACCAATCTCAAGTCTCAATAACTAAGTAAGAATAACTAATTTGCAAAAATTCTCAATAGAAATATTACGTTTATTTATAAATGAATATTAATAATTTTTACTCAATCTACAAGAATTACCCGAAATTTCAAACAAACCATAAAGAATCTTACCATCCAAAATGAATCGATAATATTCAGAGTCTAATTTATCAGAAACGCTTTTAAATATTCCATGATCAATTCTTTTTACAAACCCTCTATTATCAGAAAGTTCATGTTTGATCCTGGAAAGCCATACAAGTCTATGATTTGGCTGCTTACAAATTTCTATAGAAGCTTTATTTAATAAAGGTAGTTTTAAAAATTTCCAAGTTAAACAATCTATGCCATTTTCAACTAAAAAATCATAATGAATATGAAAAGAGTTAGCAGAATAAACTTTATGTTCAAGCAAAACCCATTTATTCATTATCTGGTTGATAAATAAATCGAATCTATTGTCAAAACAAAGTTGAGATAAAGATATATTTTCTTAAAGATGGTTCCTATTATTTAATTACTTGCATCAGGAACAAATCTTAAAGCAATGAATAGCAAACTTCCAGCTCCAGCGATTGCTGCAGCTACTAATCCAAAATCTGTGGGGATTGTGCGAGATGCAAAAATTAATGAAGCAAATGTAATATCCATGATGAAATTTAAACTCATTTAATAAATTCAGTAATAGCTTAACAAAACCTTCTTGCAGAACAGAGTAGATAAATAAAATGTAAATAAACTTTTATATGTTTTTATTTTATATAAATCGCACAAATCTTTAGATAAGGGTTCCGAATTAAGAAAATAGGGTCTAATCTTAAAATAAATAAGATAAAATAATGGAGACCTACCATCCTCCCAAAGAAGTAGAAGAAAAAGAAGATAACTCTGAACTTCCTGAAAAAGAAGTAATCTTGGAAAAATGGTTACTTGAAAAAATTGACAGTTTAATACCTTTAATAAAAGAAAAATGGCCTAACATTGCACAACAAACCCTTGAAGCCACAAAAGGTAGTATTGATGATTTAGTTGAAGTAATAGCTAGCCATAGTGGAACCTCAGCAATTGGAATAAAACGCCAACTTTTTGAAATTATTGATTCAATAAGAGAGAACAATTGGGAACTATCAGAAAAAATTGAACCTATCGAAACTCAATTAGAAGAGTTATTAGAAGAACTTAACAATACTCTGAGACCAAAAATAGAAATTCCAATTAGAAAAAAACCACTATTATCTATCGCTATTGCAGCTGGTATTGGTTTATTAATAGGAACTCTCCTTAATAGTGGAAGAAAATAATATGGAAAAATCTAAAAATAAAAACTTTGCAAATACAGCTTCAAGAATTTCGGCAATAGCAAGTTCAGTGATGGATTTGCACGTCAGAATAGCTCTTCAAGAAGTGGATAGAGAAAAAAGAAGATTAATTAGTGGTGGAATATTTCTGGCAATTGGAAGCACATTACTATTATTAGTTCTAATTTGCATTCATATTATTTTTTATCTATTTCTAAAAAATTACAATAACTGGAATATTGAATATAATTTATTGTTAATAATATTTATCGATTTATTTCTTGCAGGCTTAAGTTTGAAGCTAGGAGGAAAATTAGCCAAAGGACCATATCTTCCTCAAACATTAGAGGGTTTAGGTAAGACAACAAAGGCCGTTTTAGGAAAAAAATAAATTACCTAATTAAATACTTTATCCATCTACAATCTATCCCCCCGTTACTAACAGGAATTTTCAAAGAAGATTTCATTTTTAAATATTTTGTTAGTTTTGGATTTCCACTTAGCAGCCAAAATTCCCAACCTGAAAAATTATTCTTTAAGAAAATTCCCATTTGTTCATATAAACGAATCAATTCATTTTCATCACCCAATTTTTTGCCGTATGGAGGATTACAAATTACGATCCCAGGTTTGCAACTTAACTGGAGTTCTAAAAAATCATTATTTATAAGTTCAATATAATTTTCAAGTCCAGCCAATGATATGTTTACATTCGCCTGCTCAAAAACCTTTTTATTTATTTCACAGCCTATTATTTTTGGTAATTTTTCATAATTTAAAATTTTATTTTTTGCCTTATTTTTTTCCTTAAGATAAATATCTTTCCTAAAATCCAACCAATTCTCAAAAAGATATACTTGATCAATATTTATGGGGACTCCAAGGAATTGGTTTACTGCCTCAATTAAAAAAGTTCCTGAGCCACACATAAAATCAATTAAAGGAACTTTGCCATTCCATTGAGTCATATTTATCAATCCAGAAGCTAAATTTTCTTTTAATGGAGCATTTCCAACTGCGGGCCTATAGCCTCTTTTGTGTAAGCTTTCCACACTGCTTTGAAAACTTATAATTGCTTTATTGTTATTTAAATGAAGATGAATGATAAAGTCAGGGTTTTCTAAAGAAATATTTGATCTTTTATTCCAAACTGCCTTTTGCAAATCAGTTATAGAATTTTTAACTTCGAGAGCAGTAAAATGTGTATGACTTAAGGAAGATGTTCTCCCAGTTACTTGAACATTAAACGTTTTTTCATAGTGCAACCAATTTAACCAATCAAATGAATCTCTAACCCCTTGATATAAAGATTGCTTGTCATAGCAATTAAAACTGGTAATTTCTCTATAAAAACGAAAAGCTAACCTGGAATAAAAATGAACTCTATAAAAAGTTTCAAAATCACATTCAAAATTAATAAATCTTTTATAAGTATTAATATTTAAGCCACCTAAATTTGAAATTTCTTTAGCTAAATATTTCTCTAGTCCCTCTGGAGCTGATGCCACTACATTCATATTCGATAAAAACTTAAAAAAACTATTCAATACTCATTTTGCCTGTCAGAATATAAATGTCCAATTGGACTAGGTGATCTCAACCGATGTTTCGGACAGCGGTTCGATTCCGCTCAACTCCACTATTTGGGGTTGTAATGGTTTCGACGGGGCATAAGGAAGGTGACTGAAGCCGGCTCGGTTAGAGCAAAAACACAAATGCTAACAAAATCGTTAGTTTCTCCCGTCAATCAGCACCAGTTGCTGCTTGATCCTTAAGGAGATGGGGTCATATCAGCCTTATCAACCAAATGATGCACGGAGTCTGGAAGGACTCCACTTTTTTAAAAAAATAAAAGTTGTAGTAGATAATTTATTAATGTGTAAATATTGCTTCAGTTGAATGTATTAAAAAAAAAATTTTAATTTTATGAGTATAAATACTGCGAAAATTGATTATAAATTAATTTATCTTATTAGAAACCCAAATCCTGCACAATGGAACCTAATAAAAACCTAGATGACTTGATAATAAAATTAAAACCTAAAGTTATTAGATTCACTGGCGAAAAATTTCCCACTGAATTATGGAATAATAGTTTTCAAATAAAAAAAAATAAAAAGATACCTAGCTAAAATTTAATTAAATACTTGAAAAAGGATTTTTAGGCATTTTTTTTAAACATTTTTTTGAAACTTCCTGAAGTACTTTAAATTCACTTTTATTTAAATTCCACTTGAATACATTCGATACATCTATAACTTGAGATTTTTCTCGCATTCCAACTAGTGGAATAGCTCCTTGATAACAACACCAATTAATTGCTACTTGCGCTTGGGAAACAGATCTTTGATTTGCAATTCTTTTTAAACACCTCCGCAATTCATATGTTGGATTTCTATAGTTTTCAAATAATGTATTGCGAATAAAACTTTTTTTTTTATTCTCTTCTTTATCTGGATCAATACAAAGTATTCCAAAGGACAAAGGACTATAAGCAAAGAAATCAATATTATTTTCTTCGCAAATTTTTTTTACCTGATATTGTTTTCCTAAATCGGGAGCAAGCAAAGAAAACTGTATCTGAACACTCTTTAGTCTTTGATCTCTTTTTGCCAAAAAATTAATTAATTTCATCAATCTTTTAGGGCCTATATTTGATAAGCCTATTTGGAAATCAAAGCCTTCATCTTTTAAATCGCAAAGATTATTCAACAGCGATAATTCCTGCCAAGGATTGTATTTTGCAGTTGACCAATGTAATTGCACTATATCTAATTTATTATTAAGTCTTTCTAAACTTTTCAAAAAAGGTTTATTAAAACCTCTGTTACCTATTCTCCAGGGATAAGGTGCAAGTTTGGTTGCTACTTGAATTCTTTTTTTCTTTGCTGAAGGAGTATTTAGTAAAAATTTTCCTAGCAACAATTCGCTTCTACCCTGAAGATTACCAGTACCGTAAGAATCTGCAGTATCAATTAGATCGAAACCTCTTCGTAACGCTTCATTATATGTCTCACGTAAATCATCGTCATTTGTAGATTGGTAATTCCAAAAAAGCTTATTCCCCCAAGACCACGTACCTAATCCAATTCTTTTCTTCACTAGCCAATTTAAACAAGGAACTTTATAAGGTTATCTAAAAATATTAACTTCTTTAAAATATTTCAAAAAATAAGTTTTAAAGCATTAAAAATCATTTTCTCTTGACATTAAGAAATTATTCTCCAAAGTAAGAGAAATAAAATTAAAAAATTGTTCATTACCGTCTGCGGACAAAAAGGGGGTGTGGCCAAAACCTGCACAAGTATTCACCTTGCTAGTGTTTGGCATTCTGAAGGTAAAAAAGTTTGCATAGTAGATGCCGACAAGAATAGATCTGCTTTAGCATACGCATCAAGAGGCAATCTTCCATTTCCAGTTTTCCCCGTCAGTTCAGCTGCTAAAGCATCAAGATCATCAGAAATTGTAATAACTGATGGCCAAGCTAGCAGTGATCAAGAAGAACTTAAACACTTAGCATATGGTTCGGATTTAGTTATCTTACCTACAACTGCAAAAGCAAGATCAGTTGAACTAACTGTTGAACTAGCTAATTTATTAAGCAACTTAAAAGTTAACCATGCAGTAGTAATAGTAAAAGTTGATTTTAGACAGCAAAAAGCAGCGCAACAAGCCAAAGCAGCTCTAGAAAATTTTGGTTTGTATGTTTTTGATACATTTATACCCTTACTTTCAGCATTTGATAAAGCAGAGACCTCGGGCAATGCTGTATTTGAAGCTGTAGACGATTTAGGTAGATCAGATCCTCGTCGAATGACGGGCTGGTCTGCTTATTGTTCAATTGCCTCACAAATTCCATGCCTGATTTCGAAGCCCTCATCCGACACCAACAACTTAAACAACCAAAAACCAATCAGCGCTTAAAAGTAGTTGATTCTCATAATTTTGAAGAAGAAGAAAAAAAAGAAACAATAATTAAACAATCTGGATTATTAATTAATTTTTTTGGAGGTTTTATAGGCTCTGTATTTGGAGCTTTAACTATACTGTTTCTTTATATAAATGAATATCTACCATTAGATTTACTAAAACTTAAGTAGTATTTTCGCTATTAATTTCCACCTTAGGTAAATAGTATGCACCCCTTGCTGCAATCAATTGCTATGACTAGGGTGAATTTTTAGAAAATAATCACACCATAATCACAGTCGGGCAAATAATAATCACAGTTTTAGATTTTTAAATAAAAAACACTGAAATAATTAGGATAAATTTCTGTTATCTTTTGCATAATCACATAACAATCACATTTATACCAAAGGTGAGTATTCATTATTGAGAGGGGAGATGGAAATTTCCTATTACTTTTTTGCTAGATAAAACAACAAATAATTAAGATTTTCAGATTTTGTAAGTAAATATACTTATTAGCACATATGTTTTCATATTATCTTTTGAACAAAACTTTTTTTAAAAATGAAAAAATTAACAAAAGATCTCTTTCATACGTTTATTGCATCATCTATAGTTTTCTCACCTTTTACTTCAATTAAAGCAGATACTATCGATACTATTACAAGAGCATTTTCATATGCAGTTGCAGAAGATCCAACTAAAACAATTAGTGGTGGAGGTTCCCAAATAAATATTTATAAAATTGATAGCACTGGTGCAGCAACATTAGTAGTTGAAAATCTTTACCCAGATGGAGGACCTGGAACTTTTAGTGCAGATCAATATGCAATAGATTCTGCTGAAGGAAAGATTTACTTCAGAGAACCGCCTAGGGGTGGCGACCTTCCATTACGTGCAAGAGTCTTTGATATTAAAACAGAAACTCTGGCAGATGATTGGATAACTATTACTGGAATGCCAGATGGAGCAATGCCTATATTCGTTACTATGCCTACTGCTACAAAAGATCAAATTAATAAACAGTGTGAATCTGATGATGGAACTTCATGTAACGCAAATTCAAATGAAATAACGCTTGGAGGGACTGGCACGGAAGAATTAATGAAAGTTGATGCAAATGGAATAAGCACTGGAGGAACTTCCGGAAAAAGTTTAGTTAAATATGTTGGAGATGAATTACACATTGGACAAAACTCATGGATTACAAAAGAAGAAAATGGGAGGCAGAAAGTATATGCAAAAGATGCTGCAGGTAACCCAATTCCAATCGACTACACTAACGGAACTAAATTACTAATAAATGGAAGAGATGTAGAGCAATCAATTAATAATGTAGGAGCATTAAGTGCTGCTTTAACTGGATTACCAACAGTTCCTACAGATACAACTCTTGCTTGCGGTTTAGGAAGTGGAACTCACGGAGGAAATTTTGCATTATCAGGTGGTTGCGCTTCTAAAGTCAATGAAAAACTATCTATTAACTATGCGGCATCTATGACTATTCCAGGTCAAGATTATGCTGGTGATTTTGAAGATACTTTCTCTGCAAGAGCAGGATTTGTTTGGAAATTAGGAAAACCAGTAAATTCAGAACTTATAAGTATGAAAGAAAAAGAATTCCAAACGAAAATTATCTCACTTGAAGTAAAGAACCAAGAACTTTTAGCAAGATTAGAGAGACTAGAAAAAGTAGCATTAGGTAAAGTCGGATCGAAAGATTTAGCATCTAATACTATTTATTACCGAGAGATGAATAAAGGATTAAACTTCAAAAAAATAACTAAATAATAATCACAGTATTATCACAGTCTCAAAAGGTGTGTATTCTTTTTGAGATTTTATATAGTCATATCAACTAATCCCAAACATCACATTTTTACGTCGTATATTTGCTATTTGTGTCCACATATGGTGTTTCGTATACACCACTAAAATAGAGTGCTAGTCATAGTAATGTATTACAAAGATTAAGAAAGGCAAAGATAAGTCACACACAAATCACATTTCGTCGCAGACAAATCACACACCACGGTTTATTGTGTTCAATTTTTAAAGAAATTATTTTTTAAAACTTATACCTTAAACCAAGTCTTGTAGAGTAAATATCAATCGGATCAGAGACATAACTACTTAATTTGAATGACTTTGTAGTTTGATAAATACCTTCTAAAAAAAGATCAGTGGACTCCAGCATTTCATAAGACAAACCTAGTTTTCCTTGATATCCAAAAGTCAAATCACTTGGTTTTCTATTCAAATTACTGCTATCTACATCAATTAATGTAGTACCTATTCCACCACCAAAGTATGGAGTAAATTTGCTTTTATTAGGAAAATCATAATATAAACTTGCGAAAAGAGAATGAGTGTCGATCATACCCAACCCTAAATAACCAGTTCCTCCATTAGAGTCACTAGATTGAGAATTATCTTTAAGCATATTAAATGCGTAGGATAATTCTCCTCTAATATTCTTATTAAATTCATATCCTAGAGCAAAATCAGCAGACCATTTTCCATCTAATTCACTCGTATTAAAATGGTTACTAACGCTTCTATTGCTTGTTCCAGGTTTATCAGAGTCAACCATTTCAGGATCATTAGTAAAACCTAAACCGCTACTAATATAAAATTTTCCTTTATCTTTAACTTTATTACTTTCAACTAATTCAGTTTTTTTCTTAAGGAGTTTTTTTAAAGAATTAACTTCGCTCTCTAATTCATTAAGTCTATTTAAAATAGTTTTAACATCAGATGAAGCATCAGCAATTTTTATGTTGTTAGGATCTAATTCTGCTTTCAAAGGATGACTAACAAATAAAACAGAAGTAACAGTTCCGCTTACAAGAATATTTTTGAATAAAGTTTCCATAAATAATTAACCTTGAATGTAAGTTAGCAGCAAATTATTTTTGGGAATCAATTTAGTTACAGAAGATATAAAGAGAATTAAAAAACAAACCCTCTTAAGGGTTATTTTGTTGATGAAAAATTAAGATATTTCCCGAAATTAATAAAATTTATCCCAAAAATCGCACACAAATCACATTTAAGAAAGGTGTATATTCTAATTGATTTTCACTCTTCGTAATCACATGCTATCACTACGTTTATATGAAAATTAATAAATCACACTTTTACGTTGTATACTCGCTATTTATTTCAACATACTTTTTAGAAAGATCGCACCCCCAAGCTGCGCCTTTCGATTCGCCAGAATTTAGATTAATGATAATTTTTACAATATCATCTACTAAATATCTACCTTTCATTCTGGACTTAATATAGTCTGTGACTTTTTGTGGATCATATTTATTTAACTTGCCGTTTTCCAAAATCTGAGCGTTTCCTATATACAAGTCAACGTCATTTAAATTAAATTTAACTCCAGAATTGCCTGCAGCAGAAATAATTCGTCCCCAATTCGGATCACAACCATGTATCGCAGTTTTTACCAAGGCAGAATTACAAATAGATTTCGCGAGCATAATTGCATCATTTGTATTTTTTGCTCCTTGAACCAAAACTTCTAATAAACAATTTGCTCCCTCTCCGTCCCTTGCAATACTTTTTGCCAAGTTCTGACATACAATATCAATCCCTTGTTGGATAATTGGAAAAAACCTTTTTTCAATTTTCTCTCCTGCATTTATTCCAACAAAAGAATCATTTGTGCTTGTCTCTCCATCAACTGATATTGCATTAAAAGATTTTTTTACCGCAATAGCAATCATTTTATCCCATTCTTCTTTTTGAATACCCGCATCACAGGTTAGAAAAGCAAGCATGGTAGCCATTTTGGGGTAAATCATTCCTGAACCTTTTGCAAATCCTGCTATTTTTATTTTTTTACCTTGAATAATCGTCTCTATTGACACTTTTTTTAAAGTCAAATCAGTAGTTAAAATTGCTTCTGCCGCATTTTGAAAATTATTACTCTTTAAATCACTAACTAAATTCGGTAAATTTTTTACTAAATCATTTATTTGTATTGGAACACCAATTACACCAGTTGAGCACATTAAAACTTCTTCTTCTTTAATTCCTAAAAGTTCCGCAATCTTTCTTGTAGCAATTTGAAAATGTTGAATGCCAAGATTTCCTGTACATGCATTTGCTTGACCAGAATTAATTAGTATTGCTCTAACAAAACCTGAAGATCTTTTAATTCTTTCCTCACAAATATCCACACAAGGAGCGCGAACTATTGATTGGGTAAACATCCCACTAAAAATACTTCCTTCTGGCGCGAGTATTAGTGCTAAATCTTTTTTATTAGATACTTTTAAACCAGCAGATATCCCAGCAAAAAGAAACCCCTTGGGTGTTACCTTACTGTCATCAACAAACGACCAATTGGAATCTAACTGGCTCAAAGTTTTTGGTATTTTAATTCATACTAACTACTCTTTAATACTAAAGAAACTAAGTAATTAGATTATTATTAATTATATGGATATTCTTCAAAAATCAAAAAACAACCAAAGAAGAATTGGTTTAACAGGAGGTATTGCAAGTGGGAAGACAACCATAACTAATTACATTAGAAAATATAAAAACATACCAGTATTAGATGCAGATCATTTTTCAAGAGAACTAATCAAACCAAACACATATGGATATAAGAAAATTTTAGATTATTTTGGAAATATAATTATCGACAATAAGAACAATTCAGAAAGGGAAATAAACAGAAAACTTTTAAGGAACATTATTTTTAAACATTCAGAAAGCAAGGAATGGATTGAAAAACTACTTCACCCCTTAATTAAAGAAAAAATGATAGAAGAATGCAGTCAATACACAAATAATCAAACTATAGTAATGGTTATTCCATTATTATTTGAAGCAAAATTTGAAGATATTTGTACTGAAATATGGTTAGTTAAATGTCCTAGAGAACTACAAAAAAAAAGACTAATCACAAGAGATAAAATTAACGAAAAAGAAGCATATGAATTAATAAATTTTCAATCAAGTTTTGAAGAAAAAAGAAAATTTTCAGATATTATTTTAGATAATTCGGATGATCAAAATAAATGGATCAATACGATAAAAGAGCTTCTTTAATCTTTAGCTATTCAATTTTTCCATAAGAAGTTTATTTGCAAGTTTCGGGTCAGCTTTACCTTTGGTTCTTTTCATAAGTTGACCAACAAAAAAACCAAGTAACTTGGTTTTGCCATTTTTAAATGATTGAACTTCATTTGGATGTTCTTTTATAAGTTCATCAATTATTGGCAAAATACTTGAAGAATCAGATATCATTGCCAACCCTTTTTCTTCAACTAATATTTTCGGAGAAATATTTTTTTGAATAAGTTCAGGTAAAATTTCTTTTGCAATTTTTCCACTTATTATATTTTTTGAAATCATGTTAATCATTTCAGCAAGATTTTCAGGACTAAGCTTTAATTCACTAAAACTAAGCTTGTTTGATTTTAAATAGCCCACAATATCACTTGTTACCCAATTTGAAGCTAGTTTGGCCTCGGCTCCATTTGCTACTGTTTGTTCAAAAAAGTTTGCCATGCTTATTTCATCAGAAATTACCCTTGCATCATATGCAGACAGCCCAAATTGACTTACATATTTATTTCTTTTTTTTGAAGGTAATTCTGGTAGTTCTTTAAACCATATTTCTTGTTGGGCTTTTGATACTTCAATTGGACCTAAGTCAGGATCAGGAAAATATCTATAGTCACTGCTACCTTCTTTTAATCTCATACTTTTCGTTAATTGCTTAGCTTCATCCCATAACCTTGTTTCTTGGAAAATTTTTCCTCCATTCTCATAAACATCTATTTGTCTGGCTATTTCAAAATCACAAGCCTTTTGAATTGCAGAAAATGAATTCATATTTTTTATTTCCACTTTGGTACCAAAAGGAGCATTGGGTCCTTTTCTAACTGAAATATTGACATCACAGCGTAATGAACCCTCTTGCATATTTCCGTCTGATACTCCTAGATATCTAACTGTTCTTCTAATCTCTGAAGCATATTCAGATGCCTCTTTACCTGATCTAATATCTGGTTTACTTACAATCTCACAAAGAGCTATTCCGGCACGATTGTAATCAACTAAAGAATACTTAGAGCCAGCTAATCTATCACTACCTGAATGGACTAGTTTTCCTGCGTCTTCTTCCATATGAAGCCTTTCTATCCCAATTTTTTTGATATAAGGTTCTCTGTCCTTTTCAATTATTTCAACCTCTAGCCAGCCATTTTCAGCTAGTGGCTCATCAAATTGTGAAATTTGATAATTTTTAGGCAGATCAGGATAAAAATATTGTTTTCTATCGAATTTACAATGTTCTGCAACATTTAAATTTAATGCTAACGAAGTTTTTACAGCATACTCAAGAACAAGCTCATTCAAAACTGGAAGAGTTCCTGGTAACCCGCAAACTACAGGATCTATATGCGTATTAGGTGCATCACCAAAAGCTGTTGACGCAGATGTGAATATTTTGCTTTTCGTATTAAGCTGTACATGAGTTTCCAAACCAATCACAGCTTCCCAAGATTCCAAATTGTTCATTATAAAAAGTCTCTTTATTAATATTATTGGATATAAAGGAAAAGAGGACCAAAACACAAATAAAATATTAATTATTAAATGGCACAAGAAACCAAAAATTCAATTTTAATCATTGGCGGTGGACTTTTAGGTTTATCTATTGCTTATGAATTTTCTAGAAATAACTTCAAAGTTTTAGTTTTAAGCAAAAACAGAAATGAATCAGCTGGATTTGTTGCTGCAGGAATGTTAGCTACTCATGCCGAAGGGCTTGAAGATGAATTACTAAAATTTGGCCAAGAAAGTCAAAGTCTAATTCCAAAGTGGATAAGAAGTATTGAACAAGATAGTAATATTAAATGCGGTTTAAAAAAATGTGGCATAGTAGTTCCTTTTAAAAAGAAAGAAGATCTTGAAGAGTTTCCCACTTATGAATATGGAAAATATTTAAATCACAAAGATCTTCAAACAGAAATTAATGGGATGAATTCTATTTGGGAACATGGTTTACTTTTTGAACAAGATGGTCAAATAGATAACCGAAGAAGACTGATGCGTGCTCTTGAAAGAGCATGCTCCTTGCATGGAGTCGAATTTCAAGAAGGATCAGAAGTAAAAGATTTAACATTCGAACAAAACAAAATTACAGGTGTAACAGTTTTATATGCCACTGGGGAACTAAAAAAAATTAACTGCGAAAAAGCAATTATATGCAGCGGTGCTTGGAGTAAAAAAATTTTTAATAAGATTCCAGTCTTTCCTGTAAAGGGACAAATGCTATCAATACAAGGTCCAACAAATTTTTTGAAAAGAGTAATTTTTGGTCCAAAAACTTATCTAGTTCCGCGTGATGATGGACTTATTATAGTTGGAGCTACAGTTGAAAAAGATTCAAAATTTAATCAGGGCAATACTCCTAATGGAATAAAACAACTACAAGAAGGCATTCGATCCTTATTACCAGAAGCTATTAATTGGCCACAAATGGAACATTGGTGGGGATTTAGACCTTGCACACCAGATCTAAAACCAATAATTGGAAAATCAAAAATTGAAAATCTTTTTATAGCTACAGGACATTACAGAAATGGAGTTCTATTCTCTGCAATAACAAGTGATCTTCTTTTGAAAATAGTTCAAAATGAAAATCTCAGAGAGATAGAAAAAAGCTTTTTAGAAAAATTTAGTTTAGATAGATTTGCGATTTAAATTTTAATTTTCAGATCGCCATTTCGCATCAGTAGTTTCCCACTCACATAATTCCTCTTCGTTAAACCATAGATCAATTTCAAATTTTGCTGTATCTTCTCCATCGGAACCATGAATAATATTCCTCCCAATATCAATAGCTAAATCTCCTCTAATTGTTCCAGGCTCTGCTTCCAGAGGTTTTGTTGCACCTATTATTTTTCTAGCACTCAAAATAACTCCTTGGCCTTCCCAAACCATCGCTACAACAGGACCACTTGAAATAAAGTCTACTAAATCACCAAAAAAGGGTCTTTCTCTATGTACTCCATAATGATTTTGAGCAAGATCTTTTGAAGGGATTAATTGCTTTAATCCAATCAATTTAAATCCTTTTTTTTCAAATCTACTAATAATCTCAGCAACATATCCTCTTTGAACTCCATCTGGTTTAATTGCAATAAAGGTTCTCTCTTTGGTCATTTAGTTAATAATCACTCTATGTATATTCAACTTTTGGGTGGTAACTTGGCAAGTAATCATTAAAATAAAAGATATTGTTTTGAGTTATTTTCAAAAACATTTATTAATCACTAAGACATAAATTGACCAATTTTGAGCCAAAAAAATTAAAGAATATTTGGACTATTGAAGATAGTATTTCGACTTACAACATAGATAAATGGGGAGATAAATATTTTTCTATAAATTCCAAAGGAAATATATCAGTAACTAAAGATATAAAATCTGAAAATAATATTGATCTTTTTAAGCTTGTCAAAGAACTCAAAAGTAGAGAAGTAAACCCTCCATTAATCATAAGATTTAATGACATCTTGAAAGATCGCATAAATGCATTACATGAATCTTTTTTAAAAGCAATAAAAACTTATAAATATAAGAACATTTATCAAGGCGTTTTCCCTGTCAAATGTAATCAACAAAAAAATGTCCTAGAAAAGATAATAGAGTTTGGTAGCCAATGGAATTTTGGTTTAGAAGTAGGAAGTAAATCAGAGCTATTAATTGGCCTTGCACTTCTTGAAAACCAAAATTCATTATTAATATGCAACGGATACAAGGATAAGAAATATATTGAGATTGCTACTTTGGCCAGAAAACTTGGCAAAAATCCAATAATAGTTATTGAACAACGAGATGAGGTAAAAAGAATTATTCAAGCAGTTCAAGAACTTAAAGCAACTCCATTGATAGGAATTAGAGCAAAGTTATCAAGTAAAAGTAGTGGTAGATGGGGTAAATCTATAGGAGATAATTCTAAATTTGGATTATCAATTCCAGAAATAATGTCGACAATAAAAGAACTAAAAGAAGCAAATCTTATCAAAGAAATGAAATTGCTCCATTTTCATATAGGAAGTCAAATAAGTGATATTGCTGTGATCAAAGACGCATTACAAGAAGCGAGTCAAATATATGTTGAACTTTGCAAACTAGGAGCCCCAATGCAATATATCGACGTTGGGGGAGGATTAGGGATAGATTTTGATGGAACTAAAACCTCCTCTAACACCTCTACTAATTATTCTCTTCAAAATTATGCTAACGATGTAATTGCAACTATTAAGGATTCATGTGAATTAAATAATATCAAGCATCCAACCATAATCTCAGAAAGTGGAAGAGCAATAATTAGTCATTGTTCAGTTTTAATTTTTAATGTCTTAGGAACAAGCCATGTCAGTTCCAAACTACAAATTTTTGATAAAAAAAATCAACAATTAATAATTTCAAATTTACTTGAAACTTTCTATGAATTAAAAAAACTTAAAAATAAAAAAATAAATTTATCTCAAATAATTGAACTATGGAATGACGCAAAAAAGTTTAAAGAAGATTGCTTAGTCGCTTTTAGATTAGGATTTTTAAGTTTGGAAGAAAGAGCTTATGCCGAAGAACTTACTTGGGCTTGCGCAAAAGAAATTTCTAATAACCTGAATAATGATGAAATCAATCACCCTGATTTATCTGAAATTACAGAAACTCTTGCATCAACTTATTATGCAAATTTATCTATTTTTAAATCTATCCCCGATAGCTGGGCAATAAATCAGATTTTTCCAATAGTACCAATACATAGACACTTAGAAGAGCCCTTCTGCAAAGGGAACTTTGCAGATTTAACTTGTGATTCAGATGGGAAACTAAATAATTTTATTGATGATGGAAAAATTAAATCATTACTAAATTTACATAAGCCAGAGGAAAATAAAGATTATCTAATTGGAATTTTTATGACTGGAGCCTATCAAGAAGCATTAGGAAACTTGCACAATTTATTTGGTAGTACAAACATTGTTCATATAGATATAAATGAAGACAATTCATATAAGGTCAAAAATATTATTAAAGAGGACAGTAAATCTGAAATTTTACAATTATTAGATTACAGTTCAGCTTCTTTGGTTGAATCTATAAGGATTAATACTGAATTAGCAATTGATCAAAAAAAATTAACTATTCAAGAAGCAAGGAAATTAATGGATCAAATCGAAATTAGTCTCAGAAAAAGTAGTTATTTATCAGAATGACTATCTAATGTTTTTTGCAAATGATTCTTAGCATAATCTAAAGCATCACTTAATTTATCAATATCTTTAGCACCTGCTTGAGCAAAGTTAGGCTTTCCTCCTCCACCTCCCGAACAAATTCTTGCAATCTCATTAATTAATTTACCTGCATGCAAACCTATTTTTACTGAATCATCCCCTAAAGAAACTACAAATAACAACTTTCTATTTTCTGGATTTGGTATTCCCCCAAGAATCACTATTGCTTTATTTCCCAAATGAGAAGTTAAATTAAGTGCTGCAGATTGCAAAGAATTCCCATCTAAGCCATCAATCTGATTTACTAAAATTGAAAAAGAATTTACTATTGCTGCGGATGATTTTATAGAAGAGTATTTAAAATATGCAATTTCATCTTTCATTTTTTGTATCTCTTTATTCTTATTAATTAGCTCTGCTTGCAATTTATTAACCCTTTCAAAAAGTTGATTAGGATTTGCTTTTAACAAATCACTTAGTTGATTTACTAGAGCATTTCTATCACTAAAATAGTCTAATGCTGATTGGCCTGATAATGCTTCGATTCTTCTTACTCCGGCTGAGATTCCTTCCTCACTAATTATTTTGAAAGAACCCAATTCGGATGTAGTTTTAACATGAGTGCCACCACAAAGTTCCATTGAAACTCCTGGCACATTAACAACTCGCACTTCATCATCATATTTTTCTCCAAACATGGCGACTGCACCCTTTTCAAGAGCCTCACTCTTGGACATATTTTTTATTTCTAGGGCATGATTTTCCATAATCCAAGAGTTGACTAAAATCTCAATGGTAGAAATTTGATCTTTAGAAATAGGATTAGAAGAATTAAAGTCAAATCGTAATTTATTAAAGGCTACCAATGAACCTTTCTGTCCAACACTTTCATTAACAACAGATTTAAGTGCAGATTGTAATAAATGAGTAGCTGTATGATTTGCAGCAGCCTTAGCTCTATTAGAGGAGCTAACATTAGTCATAACTTTTTGTCCAATAGTTAATATTCCTTTTTTGATCGTCCCATAATGTAAAAAAACATTTTTTTTACGAATAACATTATCAACCAATACCTCTACATCTTTTGAAAATATCGTTCCAATATCACCAACTTGCCCGCCAGATTCTCCATAAAAAGTTGTCTGATCAAGAACAATTAAAACTTTCTGACCTTCACCTGCTTGCTTAACTAATGTTGAATCCAAGAATATACCCATTATTTCAGCTTCCGAAAGGAGTGTTTTATAACCATTAAAAACAGTTTTGTTAAAAAGATCTATTTCTCGCTCTAATGATCCCTCTAATGTCAAATCAATATTACTTGAAGCAGCTTTAGCTCTTTCTTTTTGTGAATTCATTTCTTCTTCAAAACCCTTTACATCTACACTGATACTATTTTCTTCAGCAATTTCTACAGTAAGTTCTAGCGGAAATCCATAAGTATCATAAAGTTCAAAAGCTTTAAAACCAGAAATTAATTTCTGCCCTGAAGAAATTAACTCATCTAGCAATTTCTCTCCTCTTTCAAGAGTTTCTCTAAATCTTATTTCTTCAATTTTTATCTCATTCAAAATTAAATCATTATTATTTTTTAAATCAGGATAATTATTTTGCATTAAATTGATCCCAACAGTAGCAATATGAGGTAAAAATTCATTTGTTATACCTATTAATCTGCCATGTCTGACCATTCTTCTAATAAGCCTTCTTAATATATATCCCCTGCCGAGATTACTTGCTGCTACTCCATCAGAAATTAAATGAATAACAGCTCTTGTATGATCACCAATGATTTTTAAAGAAATTTTATTTTTATAATCTGTAGAAAAATAATCAATATTTGCAATCTCACAAATTTTTTGAATAATAGGAAAAATTAAATCTGTCTCATAATTATTTTGCTTTTTTTGTAGTATTTGAGCCATCCTTTCAAGACCCATTCCTGTATCAATATTTTTAAATTTTAAATCTGTCAATTTTCCATTAGAATCACGATTATATTGCATAAAAACAAGATTATAAAATTCAATAAAACGATCTCCATCTTCTAAATCAATGTTCTGCAGACCATTTTCAGGATGAAAATCATAATAAAGTTCTGAACAAGGTCCACATGGACCCGTTTTGCCAGATGACCAAAAATTATCTTCCTCACCTAGTTTCACTATCCTATCTGGATGAATACCAATTTCATCTCTCCAAATTTTTGCAGACTCTTCGTCTTCGTGAAAAACACTCACAATTATATTTTCAACAGAAAGTTGATAAATATTAGTAACTAATTCCCAAGCCCATTGAATAGCCTCTCGTTTAAAATAATCTCCAAAAGAGAAATTACCAAGCATTTCAAAAAAAGTGTGATGTCTAGCTGTAACTCCAACGTTTTCTATATCGTTTGTTCTGATGCACTTTTGGCTAGATGTAGCCCTTTTTGATGGTCTTTCTTTTAAGCCTAAAAAAACTGGTTTAAAAGGTAGCATTCCAGCAATTGTGAGCATAACCGTAGGGTCATCTGGAATCAAAGATGCACTTGGAATGATTTTATGTAATTTTTCACTGTAAAATTTTAAAAAGGCATTTCTTATCTCATCTCCAGTAACTATTTTTTTAATTAGTTGAGATGTCATTTATCCAGAACAAGAAGATTAAAAATTAAAGAAAAGCGTAATTTCGGTTATTTCGCAAAAATGATCACGCGGATCTATATTCTATATAACTAAAGTTAATTTATAAAGCGAATTATTCTATGATAGCCTCTGTCCAAAAAAGTAATTCTAAATTGGCACAAACTAATTACAAGTTGACGGTTAAATCTAAAAACTTTGCTGATGATTCTTGTGCGATAAGATCTTTGGATTGGGATCGCAGTAGATTTGATATTGAATTTGGTTTAAGAAATGGAACAACATACAATAGTTTTATTATTAAAGGCGAGAAACTAGCAATTATTGATACAAGCCACGCAAAGTTCGAAAAATTATGGTTTGAAGAATTACTAAAAAAAGTAAATCCACAAGAAGTTGATTATTTAATTACTAGTCATACAGAACCTGATCATTCTGGTTTAATAGGTAATCTTTTAGAATTAAATCAAAATATCACAGTAGTTGGATCAAAATTAGCCCTTAAATTTATTGAAGACCAAATACATATTCCCTTTAAGCGTCTAGAGGTTAAGAGTGGAGAGTTTTTAAATCTCGGAACTAATCCTAATAGTGGTTTAGAACATAATATTGAATTCATAAGTGCACCAAATTTACATTGGCCAGATACCATATTTTCATATGATCACAGCACAAATGTTCTCTATACATGCGATGCATTTGGACTCCATTATTGTTCTGATGAATTTTTTGATACTGATCAAAAAGAAATATACGAAGATTTCCGGTTTTATTACGATTGCCTTATGGGTCCAAACGCTAGAAGCGTTCTGCAGGCAATTAAAAGAATAGATAAGTTACCTGAATTAAAAACAATAGCTGTTGGTCATGGGCCTTTGCTACATTATCAGGTCAATTTTTGGAAAGGTAAATATCTAGAATGGAGTAGCAATAAAAGCAAAGGTAATGATTTTGTGTCAGTCTGCTATATAAGCGACTATGGTTATTGTGATCGACTAAGTCAAGCTATATCTCATGGAATAAATAAAGCAGATGCTCAGGTTCAATTAATCGATTTAAGATCTTCTGATCCACAAGAATTAACAAGTTTAATCTCCGAATCAAAAGCAGTAGTAATTCCCACATGGCCAGTAGATTCAGATAATGAATTAAAAGAATCTCTCGGTACTTTATTTGCAGCACTTAAACCAAAACAATTTACTGCAGTCTATGATGCATTTGGTGGAAATGATGAACCAATAGATTCCTTAGCAAATAAATTAAGAGAACTTGGCCAAAAAGAAGCTTTCTCCCCTTTAAGAGTTAAAAATATTCCAGATCCCATTGTTTATCAACAATTCGAAGAAGCTGGAACTGACTTAGGTCAATTGATCAATAAAAAGAAGAACATTGCCTCTATGAAGAGCCTTGATTCAAATTTAGATAAAGCGTTAGGTAGATTAAGCGGAGGATTATATGTAGTAACAGCGAGCCAAGGAG
This sequence comes from uncultured Synechococcaceae cyanobacterium, assembly GCA_902537395.1. GTDB lineage: Bacteria > Cyanobacteriota > Cyanobacteriia > PCC-6307 > Cyanobiaceae > Prochlorococcus_A. The sequence continues at coordinate 7,779 of CACBBE010000010.1, read as the reverse complement.
AAGGTTCGACATTTAGACAAAGTGCAATGGTCGCAAGTTGGGTTAGTCAAGCAAGCTTTTCTCCACCAGGTATTACAGTGGCAGTAGCAAAAGATAGAGCTATTGAATCATATATGCAAGTTGGGAAAGGTTTTGTTGTGAATATCTTGAGAGAAGATAATTATCAAAAAATGTTCAGACATTTTTTAAAAAGATTTGCTCCTGGAGCTGATAGATTTGCAGATGTAGATGTAATTAGCAACATCGCTGAAGGAGGACCAGTTCTCTCAGATTCACTAGCCTTTTTAGATTGCAAAGTCAGTTCAAGACTGGAAACTCCAGACCATTGGATAATTTACGGAATTGTTGAAAATGGTAATGTTTCTGACTTATCATGTAAGACAGCAGTCCATCACAGAAAAGTTGCTAATCACTATTAAATCCTACTTTTCGGATAATATACCTCAAAACCCTTACTATAACATAGGTTTCTTATATATCAACACGCTATAACTATGTGTTGAAAGTGTTGAAACTTTTATTATAATGATTGTCATAGACTAACTCATACTTTTTCTACTTTTTGAGTTGGCGTTGAATTACGACCCCCCATCTCGTTGTGTCAGACAATCAGTTAGAAACTTTAAAATCGATTTTGGCAGAAAATCCCGAGATGCTACTCGAGTTATTCGCCGACTTAAAAAAACCAAAGTCTGAAACTGTAAACAAAACGGTTGAAAAAGAGAACGCCGTTTATATCGAGAAAGAATATTTGTATGAGGGTAGGCAAGATGCTTTTATATATCGAGATAATCGCACCAAAAACAAAAACTACTATCTACACGTTTGGGACTCAGCGACCAAAAAGCGATTTACTAAAAGTTTGAGAACGACAAAGCGAGAAATTGCAATCGCTGAGGCAGGGAGAATCTATGCCGAGACCAGACACAGACTGGGTATTGGCGTAAAATTAACATCGATAACGGCGAAAGACTTAGTTAGAGAATATCAAAATCTAAGACGCAAAGAGATAACCATCGTCCCACACGCTGGTATTACACCCAGATCGTTTAATACCCTATGCCGCAACTTAGAATATTGGGAAAAGTATGTTGCTGAGCAGGGTTTTACCCATACCAAATTGGAAAACATCCCGCCCGAGATAGGCATTGGGTTTGGTTTGTGGGTCAAAGAGTTGGATAAAAAGGCAGCAAAAGGAAAACCCAGATCGAATGGCACGATAAACCATATAATTGCAGCAACTAAAAAAATGTATCGGGATATTGGACTCGAGCAAAAATATATAACCCAGAACGAATTTCCACGATTTCGCTATTTGAAAAAATCCCGTGAGCGTGAACATACCAAAGACGTTCTGACTCGAGATGAATTTACCAAAGTCTGTGATTGGATGAATTACAAATATTGCAATGCAAAGGGACTGACTGAAAATGAAGTTATAAAGCGTCGAGTCTATGCCTTAACTTTCACGATACATCATTACACGGGGTGTCGTACCAAAGAGTTATTAGGCATCAAATGGAATGATATTTCTCTGCCCCAATTTGAAAATAATGAAGACCCCCAAAAAATAAATCGACGAATTTTTATACCCAAAGAGAATTCAAAGACAGGACGCAGCAGAATGATTATTGCTCCCATCGCCAAACAGTTAGAGCGACTAAAAAAATGGTACAGGGCGTACGAGTATGAACCCAAAGACACTGACTATGTTTTCATCAAAATGACTAAAAATTGTTTGGGCAGCAACACGCCCCAAACTGATAAATCTCTCTCTGACAGAGTGAGGGAAGTTACTTTGGGTGCTGACGCTGATGGGTACATCGATTTGCGAGGGCGTACCATTAGCAATTATTGTGCGAGACATTTTTATATAACCGACGCCTTATTGCGTGGCGTTAATGTTTACGACATCGCATTAAATGCTGGGACATCGACTCAATATATCGAGTCAACCTATAGCAAAGTGACGACCGACCAAAAAGCGGCGGACATAACCAAAAATTTAGGAGGTCACAGAGTGAAAGACAAATCGACATTAAATCCAGTGACTGTCGAGGAAGTCAGGGATATTAAACTCGACCTATCGCCCTAGTCCAAATTTTTTCTTTTTGACTCGATCATAAAATTCCTCGATCGCCAAATTGGTTATCGTTTCACTCGACCCAAACAGAGTATTTTTTTTAGCAATTTCTCTTAGCAACTTATTGCTTTTGTCCGAGATTCTTACACTTACAGACATAGAATTTTTTTGGGAAATTTTTTTATAGTCGCTTTAGGTGCGTTGTAGGTTTGGGTCTCTATGCGTTTTTCTACCACGGCGAGACCTGATGCTGAGGGAAATGGCGAGAATAATAATGGCGAAGTGACTCTTTGAATATGAATGATTTATTTTTTTTAGTCACAGACTGCAATTTGGTTAGCATATTGCTAAATTCTTCTTTTTCCAATTTGCTATATGAAATATTTGTTGTCGTTAAGTCCATTTTGTGATTTTGGTTTTTTTGAGTTGCTTTAGTCGCTCCTCGAGATCGAGAAACATTTGGGGGTGTCTGAGATTATGCCCTTTGCCTGTCGTCCCAGCAATAAATCTATCCCATTGATATTTTTTAAATAATGCATTATCAAATTTCTCAATGAATTTTTCAAATCGCATTGTCTCTCTGCATCTCGAGCAGGTAAAAATGTAAGTCTTATAGGCAGGGTGAAAGAGAAAGACAGCGCACTTTCTACTTTTTTTCCAATCACGTTTTTGTCTGCTGCCGCAAAATGGGCAAGACACGGAGTATCCGTCACTCCCATTGCCATTAATGGGTTTTCGAGCAACAAATCGTCGGTCTAAAACGAGAGTTTGGAGATATTTTTGTGTGATCGTCATAGTGTGAGGTCTTAGAGCGCGAGAAAGAGACACACAGACCATACTTTTTTAAGTATTTATAATCTTTTGAACAGTTTTTGTTCAATTCTCCGCATCTCTTACGCCAACTAGGTTTTTTAGGGTTTTGTTGATGCTAAAGGACTTAAAGTGTCCTAGACCAATCTGAAAAACGTACGTTTTTATTTATAAAAATCTGGATAGTTTCTGACACTTTATGAAAAATATTTACATAAAGTAATAATTAATATAATGCCCAATAAAAAAGGACTCCCTGACAAAAGTCCTATATGCATTGAAATCACTACACTCCAATGTCTTATTTCTATTTAGTTAATCTATACACTTTCTGACATAAAATATTAAATTAATAGTCTTATTTTATATTTTACCCCTTCGAGAATCGCCTCAGACTGCCCTCTAATTCGCTTTGGGTATGAAACTATCTGGCAAACCGCCACATTCTCAGTCTCAGACACTGGGTGGGCGTAGTAAAATCAATGAACTACTTACCAAACATCGCAATCTGTGCGTGTTGAAAATGGGGGTGAAAAGCGTGATTTGTGTTGAAATTACGTGCAAGGTCGATTTCACGCCTGTCTATGACTTGATAGTCGCTATTCACTACTAGAAAAAAGTCTTTGAAATGTCAGATATTAATATAGGCTTACTTGCAGAAAATCAAAATTTATCAGAATTTAAAATTACTGAAAATTTTTCTTGTGTAAGATTCTTAGATCAAAATAAGGAAAGATTTGAACTTGAATTTAACCTTGAAAAAGGAACCTCTTTTAATACTTTTTTCATTAGAAGTCATGAGGAACTTTTTATTATTCATCCACCTGAGAAACAATATTTAGATTCGTTTAATAAAGTAATTTCTAGGTTTTGCGATCAATTTAAATTAGATAAAATCAACTTCATTTCTGGTCATATTAATCCCCAAATTATTGAAACTATAAAGAATATAAGTACCCAATTTCAAAACACAACTATTACTTGCTCTAATCCAGGTTATAAACTTATTAGCGAACTATGGAATCAAAGAAATCCTACCTTAAAAAACTTTGTTGAAATTCAATTACCTGAAATAAACATAATCAAAAAAGAACTTAATTTAGAATTAGATAACATTTCACTAGAGTTAATTCCTATTCCAACAGCACGTTGGCCTGGTGGTCTGATAATTTATGAACGTAATCAAGAAATACTTCTTAGTGAAAAAATTTTCTCTGCACATATTGCATCAAAATATTGGTCTGAAACAAATCGAGTTAGTACAGAAATTGATAGGAAACATTTTTATGATTGCTTGATGGCACCAATGTCTAATCAAATAATCTCAATAACTGAAAAAATTGCAGAGTATGACATTAAAACTATTGCACCATTACATGGTCCCGCGATCGAATTTAGCTTAAAAGGCTTTTTAAATGACTATATTAGATGGGGAGAGAATCTCTCAACCAATAATCATAAGATTGCTTTGATATATGCAAGTGCATATGGAAACACAGCCTCAATTGGCGACGCATTGGCCAAAGGGATAAATAGAACCTCTGTAGAAGTTGAAAGTATTAATTGTGAATTTACACCTAATGATGTACTTGTAAAATCCATCCAAAATGCTGATGGATATTTAATAGGCTCACCCACTTTGGGTGGTCACGCCCCAACTCCAATAGTTAGTGCACTAGGAACATTGTTAGCAGAGGGTGATAGAGATAAGCCAGTGGGAATTTTCGGCAGTTTTGGCTGGAGCGGCGAAGCTATAGATTTACTTGAAACAAAATTAAAAGACGGAGGTTTTAAGTTTAGTTTTGACCCTATAAGGATTAAATTCAGTCCAAATAAACCAAAGATTAAAGAATTAGAAGAAATAGGAACTCACTTTGGAAGAAAAATTATAAAAAAAGCAAAGAAAAAACCTAGAAAATCAGATACTGGAATGATTACAAGCAAAACGGATCCAAAGCTACAAGCTCTTGGAAGAGTTATTGGGTCACTTTGTGTCCTGACAGCCTCTAAAGGCAAAGATGCGAATAATATCAAAGGAGCCATGCTTGCATCTTGGGTTAGTCAAGCAAGTTTTTCGCCGCCTGGGTTAAGTATTGCAGTAGCAAAAGATAGATCAGTAGAGTCTCTTCTGCAAATAGGAGATTCATTCGCATTAAATATTCTTAGTGAAAAAGATTTTAAAGAACCTTTGAAAAGATTCACAAAGCCCTTCGCACCTGGAGAAGATAGATTTGAAGGAATAAATATTGAGTTAACTCCTAATGAACAGATAATAATTCCTGAATCGCTCGCATGGTTAGATGCTTCTGTAAAAGAGAGAATGGAATGTGGAGATCATTGGGTAATTTACGCTGAAGTACTACACGGTAATATACTAAAATCCGATAGTCTAACGGCGGTTCATCACCGCAAAACAGGTGCTAACTATTAAATTTATTTACCTAATCTATGACTGAAACAAAAGATCTGATAATCATTACGGCTAGTTGTGGTAAAAATCTTGAACTTTCTGAAAAATTTCTTGAAATAAGTAATGAACTTAAAATAAGTTCCGAAATTTTAGATCTTACTACTCTTGATATTCCGTTATTTAATCCAAGGATTCACAGTAAAGAAAATATTCCAAATGAAATAAAAGAATTAAAAAAAAAGCTTTTCGAGATTGAAAGGTGGGTTATTTGTGCGCCTGAATATAATGGATCTATACCTCCCATTCTCTCCAACTTCATAGCATGGCTTTCTATTTCGGGAGATGACTTTAGGAGTTTATTTAATGGTCAACCTATTGCAATTGCAACATTTTCCGGTGGCATAGGGTTAGAACTACTGACCTCATTACGCATTCAATTAGTGCATCTAGGAAGTCAAGTCTTAGGAAGACAACTTTTGTCATCATATAGTAAACCTATAGATACAAAAACTATTGAAGATATTATTAAAAGACTTTCTCAAATGAAAAAATTAAAAACATAAACTTTTAATAGCTAAAAATTAATATCATTTTTTCTTATTCCAAACTTTTAAAATTTCTCTTGCCATTGGCAGAGCGTGAACAGATCCACCACCAGGAGTATTCTGGGCAAAAGCAACTACGAGTAACTCACTATTTTCAGAGGGTGTAAAGCAAACGAACCAAGCGTGATCTGAGCCACCTTCACCATCTTCAGCAGTTCCTGTTTTACCTGACACTGGAGGTAAATTTGAAACTCCATAATTAATTGATACCCCTGTGCCAGACTCTACTACTTTCCGGAGACCACTTTTTATCAATTGAATATTTTGTGGGTCAATGTCAATTGGAATACGTTTTTTATCTAAAAGACTTTCTTCATCTTTTTTAGTCAAATGTGGAGTAATTAAATAACCTCCATTTGCAATAGCAGCATAAGCTCTAGCTATTTGAATAGGAGTAACTTGAACAACAAATTGTCCAATAGACATACTCGCAATATCTTCTGGGACCCATGGAGTTCTTCCTGGCTGGCCCCATCCTCTACCTTTTTTAGCCCACTCACTACTAGCTACTAATCCTTTATTTTCTTGTTCAGAAATTTCAATTCCAGATAAAGAATTAAAACCAAGTTTTTTAGAAACCTTATGAATTTCATCAACTCCTACACCATATCCGACCTGATAAAAAAATGTATTACTCGAAACTCTTAAGGCATCTTCATAACCTATTACACCAAAACCTAAATCATTGTGTTCCCTAAAACATTGGCTTCCATAAGTAATACATGGTTTCGTATCTAACATTGTTTCTCTAGGGAATTTTCCACTTTCCAAGCCAGCTAAAGCGGTTACAATTTTCCAAACGCTTCCTGGATCGTAGGCATTTAATGCTCTATTAAATAAAGGTTTATCAGAAGAATTAAAAAGTTTATTATATTCTTTCTCAGGTTTAAAATCCTTTGAGAAAAAATTTAAATCGAATGTAGGTTTACTTGTCATTGCTCTTATTGCACCATCTCTTGGATCCATTACAATTATCGCTCCAGCTTTTTTATCTTTAAGAACTTCTTCAGCAACTAACTGCAGATTAAGATCGATTGTTAGTTCAATATCATTACCTTGTACTGAAGGTCTTATACCCAATGATCTTTGAAATTTTCCTAATGAATTTACTTCAACCATTTCTCCGCCCCATTCACCTCTTATAAAATCTTCGTAAACATATTCAATTCCCGCTCTTCCGATTAAGTCATTTAATTTATAACCCTTCTTAGATAAGAATTTATATTCTAGTTCAGTAATTGGCTGAGTATAACCAATTACATGGGCAGCAAGGGATTTATAAGGATAATTTCTAATTAAATTGGTAGCTATTTCAAAACTAATTAAATCACCCTCATTCTCCTTAAATTTTATTAATTGATCTACATTTAAATCATCAAGAATAATTACTGAGAGTTTCTGATTTTCTAGACCATCAGAGTATTTTTTTTGAATTACATTACTATCAATATTTAACAAGTTAGAAATACTTGATTTATGTTTTTCCCAATTGCTTTTATTAACAGATTGAGGCTTTATTATTAAAGAATATTTAACTCTACTATCTGCTAAAACATAACCATTCTTATCTAGTATTTTTCCCCTTATTGGCTGTGAAGCAATAAGTCTGATCCTATTCTCATCTGACATTTTCTTAAAAGATTCATAATTTAAAAGTTGTAAAAAAATTAACCTAAATAGAATCAATAAAAAGGAAATAGAAGAAAAAATAAGTAAGACTAGTGGTTGTCTTTTTAATGAAATAAGTTTTTTATTAGGACTTGTTTTTATCAAAATATAAAAATTATTTAAATATAATTTTTTCCAATAAGGTAATGTTTGATTTGATTTCTCTAAGTCTGGTAATTAAATCTTTATAATCACTATCTTCA